>NZ_JAUBPW010000071.1:0-33914 GCF_036700965.1 Microcoleus sp. Pol8_D6
AAACTTATATTTAACTCACCTTGAATATATCGATCGCTCCTGCTAGTGGTCTGCGATCAATTATTCAGCAAACCCTAAATAAATTTTTTTGTGGGGAGTAAGGGTTGGGCTTCTAGCCCGCCCCTAACAGGCAAGAGACCTGTTCCACAAAACTCAATTTTATTGTGGAACGGGCATCTTGCCCGTTATTAACAAGAATACAAGATGTGAGTTCTAACTATTTATAGCATTTTTCCAATAAGTATAAGTCTCTAAACCAATACTTTTTGGATCTTCATTATAGAGTTCATCTAAACATTTGAAAAGAGCTAAAGCGTAATTTTCCAATCCCAACTCTGTCAAACTTATGATAATTCTAGTCAGCCGCAGGTAGTTGTGATTAAATTTTTGAATCCACTCTCTTTTTCTTGACAAATATTCTGCGGATTTGGCAATTACAATTTCTGCGTTTTCCCCTTCGCGGCATTCCAACCCGTAAAATGCCAGCATGACATTGAACGAATGGAGTAAGCGATTTTTCAACTCTTCACTTGTTCTAAAAGCTTTAATTACCTCATCATTTAAAGTTGGAGCACTGGAATTAAAGCGACTCTTTTCTCTTAGGGGAAACAGCCATTGAATGTAATTGTGTACGGATTCCAGCTTCTGGTAATCCCACGACCAAATATCCTCGATCGCCCGGCCTTGTGAATCAGGCTGCTGACCGAGATAGAATGCTAAAATTGTGTTGTGTTTGGTTGAATCACTCATTAATAAGTTGTGTTTTATCTAAATTGTATTTTTGGGCGGGCGGGACGCCCAGCCCACAACCAGAAAATTTAATTCTTGTGTGGAACAGGTATCCTACCTGCTTTTCAAAATAGATTTCTTGAGTCAGTTTTAACCGACTGTAGCTATTAGCCAGAGACTTAAGTCTCTGGCTACTTCGCCTTGTTTACCGCAGAGTCACAAACTCTTCCGCAGTCGATGGGTGAATGCCAATAGTCGCGTCGAAGTCTTTCTTCGTAGCTCCCATATTAACAGCGATCGCCATTCCTTGAATGATCTCGCCCGCGTCTTTCCCAACCATGTGCACGCCCAAAACTCTGTCAGTATTAGTTTCAACAACTAACTTGACAAAAGTCTTCTCGTCTGCGCCTGTCAAAGCGTGAAACATAGGCCTGAACTTGGCTGTGTAGCACTTAATTGAGTCGGGAAACTTTGCTTTAGCCTGCACTTCGCTTAAGCCGACTGTAGCGGCTTCCGGCTGCGAAAATACTGCTGAGGCAACATTTTCGTGACTGATCGATCTGGGGTTATTACCAAATTCAGTATCGGCAAAAGCGCGTCCTTCGGCGATCGCAACTGGTGTTAAGTTAATCCGGTTCGTGCAATCTCCGACTGCAAAAATGTGCGGCTGACTGGTGCGGCTGTCTTTGGTAACTGCGATCGCACCTTTATCTGTTTCTACTCCCGCATTTTCTAAACCCAATTTTTCTAAATTAGGCTGACGCCCGGTAGCGCACAACAGCGCGTCTACTATTAGCGTTCCTTCGGCTGTTCCCGACAGAGTTAACTTTAAGCCTTCTGGGGTTTTCTCAATGTGCTTGATCGAGCTTTCTGTCAAAATTTCGATTCCGTGCTTAATCATTCCTTCTTGCACGTTGGTGCGAATTTCTGTGTCAAACTCGTTCAAAATTAAGTCACGGCGGATGATTTGAGTTACTTTGCTTCCCAAGCCGTTCATAATGCAAGCAAATTCGACGCCGATGTAGCCGCCGCCCCAAATTGCCAACCGTTTTGGCTGCTCTTTTAGCAGGAAGATTTCGCGAGAGGTAATCGCGTGTTCGATGCCGACAATTGGGACTCTTTGCGCTTCTCCGCCAACAGCAATTAAGATTTTGGCTGCGGTGATTTTTCTGTCACCAACTTCGACGGTGTGAGGATCGATAAATTTGGCGTATCCTGAAATTAATTCAACTCCAGCTTTTTCGAGGAAGCTGATGTGCAGTTTGCTGAGTCGGCGCACTTCTGTGTCTACCGTGGTGACGAGTTTTTCCCAGTCGAAACTGCTTTCTACTGGACTCCAACCGTAGCCCACCGCATCTTCGTAAAGGTGCGAAAATGTTGAGGCGTACACCATCAGTTTTTTGGGGACACAGCCGCGAATTACGCAGGTTCCGCCTACTAAGTCATTTTCGGCGATCGCCACTTTTGCGCCGTAGGATGCTGCTCGCTTGGAACTCGCCAATCCGCCGGAACCCGCACCTATCACAAACAAGTCGTAGTCGTATGTCATAATTGTCTGTACCTTTTTATCGCCAACTTACCAATTTTACGGTTTACTTTTCTTAATGATATCTCAAAAATTTTTTGTTTTTTTTGGGGTCAACTACTTTACTTTTTGCCCTTGACCAGGTATTATTTAATAATAGGAATCTGTGCCTTAATATAAAATTGATCACACTCCGATTATTAGAGTATAGCACAAGTGATCGACAAAAAAAATATTAAAATTTTACTCTTTTGAGAGCGCTACTAAGAAGGAAAGACCGAATTGTCGATCGCTCGTTATAGCCGAGTCTAACTCCCGTAAATCCCTGTAAAAAAGCGCAACTTTGATGGTCTTCCCGATTTTTAAGGGGTAGTAGGGGGCAACAATCAGGCGAGATCGGGGCTAATCGCAGCGCAGCGACAGAAAACTGATACTACCCTAACCTATCGGGCCAATCACGGGAGATTACCCTACAATTTTTGATAATTTTATCAATCCTTGATAATTGCTATATTATAAAGATAAATTAATTCTCGGGCTAGCTTTATGAGCGAGTGGCTTGTGATCTGGGGAGTGGCGCAGGGAGTTGGCATTCTCGTCAAACCCATCTTAGAAGATTTAGTCAAAGACGGCGCGAAGGATTTTGCTAAAGATTTTTTTAAAGATTCCCTGAAAAACGTTTTATTTGGCGAAAAAGACCCCCGACAAGTCGCAGCGGGCAAAGCCCTCAAAAAGTTTTTGGGTTTGGTGGAACAGCAGTTGAAATTTTGCCGACTTCCCTCAGAGGAAATTAAGCTGTATATTAAAGATGGTAAACAGTTTATCAATAACAAATCCGTTAAGGAAATTTTGGGCAAGGCTTTTGAGAGCGATCGCGAATCTCTCGATGCAACAATTCTCGAACAAACCTGGAGTCAACTAAATTTAACTTCTTTGCCGCCAAAATTTAAGTGGCAAACCATCGCTGACCAGTATCTCGTGGAAGTTCAAGAAATTCTCTTTGACTCAAAAGACTTGCGAAATATTTTGGAGGCTCAAAATCTCGATAGTATTCAGAAAAATACTCAAGAAACGGCGGGGATTATTCCCGATTTTGACTTGAGGCAATATCAAGAAGCTTTGTGCGAGCGTTACAGCAATCTCAATTTAAGCAGCGTCGATCCCAATACCTACGATTATCGGGAAAAACTGAAGGTTTGGCAAATCTTTATTTTCCAAGATGTGCGATCGATTTACGAATCATTTGTGCCCCAAGCTTACGAAATTCCTAAAGAACATCAACGGCGGCTGCAAGACAGCAATCAATTAGACGCGATCGATCTAGAAAATTTAGAGAAATATCGGCGCGGTTATTTTTCTCAGCCGATCGTATCCGTGTTAGATGTTATCAATGACAAGCAAAAGTATCCCTACATTGTTATTTTAGGCGATCCGGGTTCTGGCAAATCTACTCTGTTACAATATTTAGCATTAAACTGGGCGAGATCGCCCTTAAATAGCCTGACATCTCTGCCGATTCCGCTGCTAATAGAATTGCGGACTTACATTCGCAGCGGGGAATCAGGGCATTGCAAAAATTTCCTCGAATTTTTTCATCAAAGTCCCGGTTCAATTTGTCACTTGAATCAGCATCAATTGCATGAACAGCTTAAAGCAGGCGAGGCTGTGGTGATGTTCGACGGGTTAGATGAAATTTTCGATGCCGGGAAACGAGAAGATGTAATTACGGCGATTCATCGGTTTACCAATGAGTATCCCCGCGTGCGAGTGATTGTCACGTCTCGGATTATTGGTTACAAACCTCAACGGTTGCAAGATGCAGAGTTTCATCACTTTATTCTCCAAGATTTGAACGCGGAACAAATTCAGGATTTTGTTCGCCGCTGGCACGAATTAACTTTTACTGATGCTGGGGAAAAAGCGCGGATTAGTGAGCGCATGAAAAGAGCATTAGCGTATTCATCAACGATTCGAGATTTAGCGGGTAATCCGTTATTGTTGACGATTATGGCGATTTTAAATCGCGGGCAAGAATTGCCGAGAGACAGGGCGGAACTTTACAATCAAGCTTCGCGCGTATTGCTTTATCAATGGGATGTGGAAAGGTCTTTAGTAGAGGATAGCAGGCTCGATCCGAAAACTATTGATGCTAAAGATAAGCAAGAAATGCTGCGGCGAGTCGCTTACAAAATGCAAGCAGCACCTGAAGGGTTGGCTGGCAATATTATTAGTGCGGAAGATTTGGAGAATACCCTGACAGCATATCTGAAGAATAAAGATTTCGATCGACCGACAGAGCGAGCAAGGTTGATAATTAACCAACTGCGAACTCGCAACTTTATTTTATGTTATTTGGGTGCGGATACTTATGGGTTTGTGCATCGAAGTTTTTTGGAATATTTCTGTGCGTCGGAGGTGGTGGAAAGGCTTTATAAGACACCAGAAATTTTACGGGAGGAGTTGAAAACCGAGGTTTTTGGCAAGCACTGGGATGATGAATCTTGGCAGGAAGTTTTGTGCTTGATTGCCGGATTGATTCCTGGAAACTTGACGGGGAAATTGATTGAGTTTTTGATTGAACAGGATGGGGAAGCCCAAAAGTTCCGCAATCTGTTTTTGGCGGCGAAGTGTTTGGATGAGGTGAGGGATAGAAAAGAGATTGCTGGGGTTGAGAGTCAATTGCTTGAACGCTTAAAAGAGTTAACCAAGTACGACCTCAATTACTATTATCCGCCTTATGGAAAAGAAGCTAATCTAGTTAATGAAATTCGTACTCAAGCAGTAAGTGCGATCGCCTTTACTTGGAAAGATGGCGCTGAAACCTTACCTTGGCTCAAACAACTGGTTCAATCTGACGATAATTCGGCTGTGCGACGTGCAGCAGTCAAAGAAATAGCACGGGGGTGGAAAGATGACCCGGAAACCTTACCTCTCCTCAAACAACTCGCTCAATCTGACGATGATTCGGATGTGCGACGTGCAGCAGTCCCAGAAATAGCACGGGGGTGGAAAGATGACCCGGAAACCTTACCTCTCCTCAAACAACTGGCTCAATCTGACGATGATTGGGCTGTGCGAGGTGCAGCAGTCCCAGAAATAGCATGGGGGTGGAAAGATGACCCGGAAACCTTACCTCTCCTCAAACAACGCGCTCAATCTGACGATGATTGGCCTGTGCGAGGTGCAGCAGTCCAAGAAATAGCACGGGGGTGGAAAGATGACCCCGAAACCTTACCTCTCCTCAAACAATGGGCTCAATCTGATGATCATTGGACTTTTGTGCGACAAACAGCAGTCCAAGAATTAGCACGGGGGTGGAAAGATGACCCCGAAACCTTACCTCTCCTCAAACAATGGGCTCAATCTCATGATGATTGGCCTCTGCGAAAAACAGCAGTCGAAGAATTAGCACGGGGGTGGAAAGATGACCCGGAAACCTTACCTCTCCTCAAACAACTGGCTCAATCTGATGATAATTGGCTTGTGCGACGTGCAGCAGTCCCAGAATTAGCACGAGGGTGGAAAGATGACCCGGAAACCTTACCTCTCCTCAAACAACTCGCTCAATCTGATGATAATTCGGCTGTGCGAAAAACAGCAGTCGAAGAATTAGCACGGGGGTGGAAAGATGACCCGGAAACCTTACCTCTCCTCAAACAACTCGCTCAATCTGATGATAATTCGGCTGTGCGACACATAGCAATCGAAGAATTAGCACGGGGCTGGAAAGATGACCCGGAAACCTTACCTCTCCTCAAACAACTCGCTCAATCTGATGATGATTCGGATGTGCGACAAGCAGCAGTCGAAGAATTAGCACGGGGGTGGAAAGATGACCCGGAAACCTTACCTCTCCTTAAACAACGCGCTCAATCTGACAATTATTGGCCTGTGCGACACACAGCAGTCCAAGAAATAGCACGGGGCTGGAAAGATGACCCGGAAACCTTACCTCTCCTCAAACAACGCGCTCAATCCGACGATGATTCGGATGTGCGACACACAGCAGTCCAAGAAATAGCACGGGGCTGGAAAGATGACCCGGAAATATTTCAATGGTTGTGCGATATAGCTATCAATGATCCTTTTGAAAGTCAGTCTGACTTCCAAGATCATCCTAGAAAAGCAGCACTTGAAATCATGGTCAAGCAATACCCCGATCGCCCAAAAACTTTAGAAATACTTCGCGATCGATTTGCTAACGATCCAGATGAACAAGTCCGCCAGTTTGCCCAGAAAAAGTTGACCGAATTAGAGAAGCTGTGATCAAACCACAAAAAGCAGAAATAAAATATGACTGTAGCTACTAATAGCCCCCAAGCTTATGCAGAAATAGTAGAATTTTGGGCGACGGCCACACTCCCCGCAGCCTTATCAACTTTCCACTCTCCGAGGAAGCAAAAGAGCATATCCTCCACCTAATTTATGCCCACAATAATCAAGGCTTGACCCGCGCTGGAAAAAGCAAATTAGATAACTATCTAGTGCTAGAACATCAGATGACTCTCATCAAACAACTCACAAACACGTCGTTAAAGATTTAGTTTTTTTATCTCTCGTCAATTAGCGTCCAAACGATCGCCCTTCCAGCCGCCAAAACCGATAAGAAGTGTTAAGTTAGTAGTTAGTTGTGTCGATCGCACAGAAAAAAAAATGCCTGAACTACAAACCGATACATACCAAGACCTCGACCCGCAAGTCCTCTCAAAGCCCGTTGTTGTCGGTCTGGAAGAGGTAACAAAAGTTTACGGGATTGGCGACCTGGAAGTTCGCGCCTTAAACGGCGTCAGCTTGACCGTAAGACAAGGAGAATATTGCTCGATTATGGGCGCATCGGGTTCCGGCAAATCTACAGCTATGAATATTATCGGCTGTCTCGATCGACCTACGAGCGGCAGTTACTACTTAGACGGCGTAGATGTCGCCCAAATGCCCGAAGGAGAATTAGCCGGAATTCGCAATTTAAAATTAGGTTTTGTCTTCCAACAATTTCACCTGTTGCCTCAATTGACAGCATTAGAAAATGTCATGTTACCGATGGTTTATGCCGGCATTCCCGCAGCAGAAAGACGCGAACGGGGAGTAGATGCTTTAACAAAAGTAGGCTTGGAAAGTCGGCTGCAAAACAGACCGAATCAACTATCAGGAGGACAGCAGCAGCGGGTAGCCATCGCCAGGGCTATTGTCAACCGTCCCGTGTTGTTGCTGGCTGATGAACCTACAGGTGCATTGGATACAAAAACTACTCAAGAAGTAATGGATATTTTTACCGAATTCAATGAAAATGGCATGACTGTTGTTATGGTAACGCACGAACCCGAAGTGGCGCGCCAAACTCGCCGCGTTGTCTGGTTCCGGGACGGTAAAGTTATTCACAATAATCTCAACCCGGAAGAGCTTTCACACGCGGTATTTTAGTATAATAGTCCGCGAAAAGCGAAAAGAAAATTGGGCGATTGAAATCGCTTCTAGACCAACGAAGTCCGCCTACGCGGACTGAAGAATTAAGAGGGTATCAGTCCTACGCAAGAGGACTTTAGCTATTAGACAGGGGTTTTCAACCCCTGGCGGACTAATAGACAAAACACCCGATATCTGCTTAATGAAAAGCACTCGGAAAAGCTTCCCAAACTCGATCGACAAAATCTCTAAGTTGCCGAGATGCGATCGCACCATCCTTTTTCTCAGCATCCAGAGAGTGCAACTCGGTCAACAGTGAAATTACCTCAGTATCTAAAGCCGCCCGAAACAAGCTAAGCGGCCAAAGCAAATCAGCACCATCTCGCAAATCCGATAAAGTGTATTCTGCCGATAAATCTTTCTCCGACGCCGATACAACTAACATCAAAGGGCGCACCCAACAAACTTGACGTGCCTCAACCACTTGAATTACCTCGGAATGCAGGCACGCATCTCCACATTCTAAACTGACAATTTGACCCGGCTTAAAGTTCAAAGCACAACCCATTAATGCTCACACTTAATACAGACATAACAAAGCAGCCAAATAAGTGCTGCATCTATCCACAGCACCCGAAAACATTATACCATAATTCCTTTTTCCCTCTTCCCTCTTCCCTCTTCCTTCTTCCGACTTCCTTCTTCCTGACATCCGTTACATCCGTTACATAATCCGTTGCCGAACTTCCTTCAATCCGTTACATCCGTTACATAATCCGTTGCCGAACTTCCCCTCAACTTTCATCAAGCTTTTTAAGATCCATTTCGATCTGGGCACTCAACAATCGTGCTTCTTTTTTACCACCGCCACCATGGGCATAATCCGCCACAGAAATCGGAGAACCGATCGCAATTTTTACCTGAGCACCCCATTGAGGAATGCGCGGGCGATAGCGGATACTCATCGGTACAATTTTTACTCCCAAACCCGGTTTGCTCAACTCTGCTTGCATTGCCAAACGCGCCAATCCCGGCTTAATCGGATGAACTTCGCCATCCTGAAAAATGCCGCCTTCGGGAAAAATCACCAACATTTCCTTGTCGAGGAGTAGTTCCACCCCATAACGGAGACTGCCAATTGCCGGATGCTTGAGATCTACAGCAAACCCCCCCAAATGTCTGATGAACCAACCTTGCACTCCTTTGACCTCATCAGCAGTTACCATAAACCGCAAATCGCGTCCAGTCACCTTCTGTCCAGTTGAATAGGGCATCATCAGGGCATCCCACCGGGAGCGGTGCGTAGGGGCTAAAATGACAGGCCCGTCTTTCGGCAAGTGCTCCTGTCCGGTTATCTCAATCTTGCCAAAATGAAACGGTAGGACAACATAGTGACCTAGCGGATAGAGCAAGGAGGTTAACCAAGGAGAAACGCGAGAGGTATTAGATGCTACCTTGGCAGGCATTGGCTTCACTAGAGATGATTTACTGGACTCAACGGCGATCGTGGCGGTGTGGGGCATAGCAATTAAGCTGCTCTCTCGATATCTCAAGTCTAAAGTAAGTGATGGGACAAATCTTTAGTTTTTGGGTCGGGACACTTTTGCTATTGGCCTTGTACCGATCGAGCGATCGCGCCCGCAAGAGAGAATCTCTAACAGGTAAAACCTCAACCAACCGGACAGCACTAATACAGAGCAGTCGGCCGCCTGGAAAGCTTGATCGGGCAATTACGGATCTATTATTTCAGCTAAATGGTCAATTTCGATTAAACCTCGCCCAGAAGAGAGTAAAAAATTTTACCTGTTAATTTTTCCGCCGCGCTTCAAACCAAGAAAGCAACTGATCGCGACAAACAGACTCCATAATACCGCCGAGTACCTCTAAGCGATGACACGAATGCGCGCTATCTGGAATATTAGCCGCAGTCCGAATCGTGCCAGTTTTCGGGTCATCTGCTCCGTATACCAGCAGACCAATCCGAGCTTGGACGATCGCACCAGCGCACATCGGGCAAGGTTCCAGCGTTACGTAGAGCGTGCATTGGTTAAGATGCCAGTCTTGCAAAACTTGGCCGGCCGCCCGCAAAGCTAAGATTTCAGCGTGAGCAGTCGGATCGCAGTCTCGCTCTCGCCGATTTTGCGCTTCGGCAATCAATTTGCCAGTAGCGTCAACAATTGCAGCACCAACGGGTACTTCACCAGCATCACCGGCTGCTTGTGCCAGTTCGACAGCCCTAGTCATCCAGCGTTTGTGAATAAAATAAGTAGTATCACTAATAGACAACGGCTCAGCTTTACAATTCACGTCATACCTAAGTAGCAGAAAAACTTAAGATCGATAAAGAAAGTTACATTACAGCTTAATCGAAAGTCTTTAATTATGGACACCACTACGATTACCACTGAAATTGTTGAGCTGTTGTGCCGCATTAGCCGGCAAAAGCTGCGCGAACAAGATATCACTCCTTTGGTAGTGTTTCTGACTGCTCTGATTTCCATCCTGCGCGGAGTGATGATTATTGACAGGACGATCGCAGTTGAAGAAGAAGAACGGCTGCAAAAGACTCTCAAAGCCTTTGCCAGCGGCGACCGCGATCGGGTAGAACTAATTCAGCGCCTTGTCAAAGGAGTCTCCAAACAGCAGGTTTACTTCAACCCCACGGAATTGCTAACCCTGACAGCTTTGTTCTCAGAATCAGAAAAACTGTTGCTTATCGGTTCCGGCTACGAAATGTCAGCGGCCGACGGACACATCGATATGCGTGAGCAAATGTACTTACAGTCGATCGCAAATCGGCTCGGCCTCGACTCCAGACACATTGCAGTCATAGACACTTTATTTACTAAAGAAGGAACCCTCGACTCACAAGCTTTTGCCGAAGTTCAAGCTTTACTCGATCCCAGCGAATTCGAGTCCCGCGATCCGGTATTTGGCAAAGCAGCAAAGCACTTGCTGAGTATTTTACTCCGCAAATAATCCAGCACATATAAATTTTGGAGCAGTAAAAGTCCTGAGAAGAGTTCGAGGATTTGACGCTGTGTCCATTTGAGATGGGAATTGCGCGCTCTTACATTCAAAAAACAGGTTGTTTAACCCCTATCAAGAGCGCTGCAGGGCGTATTTTGCTCAAAAACCTGGTTTCTGCCTAAGTCCGGCTTTATTTTTTGGCCAAGAGTCGATCGACCCTTGTATCCCATTGAACCGAATACCTCTAAAATCTAAAAGCGACTTGTCGCTGCCTTGATTGACTCAGCTCAATCTCAAATCTCAAATTGATTGATTATGCAAATTGAATGGCAAACCGCCAAAACCTACGAAGACATTCTCTATCACAAAAGCGGCGGCACCGCCAAAATTACCATCAATCGACCTCACAAACGAAACGCTTTCCGTCCCAAAACCGTGCAGGAACTGTGCGATGCCTTTACTGATGCCCGCGAAGACACAAAAATCGGCGTTGTCCTTTTCACAGGTGCGGGGCCTCATACAGACGGCAAATACGCCTTTTGCGCCGGCGGCGACCAAAGCGTGCGGGGTTCGGCGGGATATGTAGACGAAGGTGGCATACCCCGGTTGAACGTGCTCGACTTGCAGAAGTTGATTCGATCTATGCCCAAAGTTGTAATTGCTTTAGTTGCAGGCTACGCAATTGGAGGGGGTCACGTTCTGCACTTAATTTGCGACTTGACGATCGCTGCTGACAATGCTATTTTCGGACAGACCGGCCCCAAAGTCGGCAGTTTCGACGGTGGTTTCGGAGCTAGCTATCTTGCCAGAGTCGTCGGCCAGAAAAAAGCCAGAGAAATTTGGTTTTTGTGTCGCCAGTACAGCGCACAGCAAGCCCTAGAAATGGGTTTAGTCAACTGCGTCGTGCCCGTCGAACAACTAGAACTAGAAGGGATTCAGTGGGCTGCAGAAATTCTCGAAAAAAGCCCGATCGCGATTCGCTGCTTGAAATCTGCTTTTAATGCCGACTGCGACGGTCAAGCTGGTTTGCAAGAACTGGCAGGAAATGCCACTTTGCTGTACTATATGACCCAAGAAGGCGCCGAAGGCAAACAAGCCTTTTTGGAAAAACGGCAACCTGATTTTAGTCAATATCCTTGGCTGCCATAGCGGGATGGAGAAATCAGTTTTTTTTATGCGCTCATATTAAGGTAGATGCTGCTGATTTTTATGAGTTAGTAAAGCCAAATGCACCCGATCGTCCAAAATTGTGACTATTGATACCAGTTCCAAAAAAGAATGAAACTGCTTTGTCAGATCCCAACCATGATAATGATCAGTGATTTCCCAATCGAAAATCGAAAATGGTATGACCTATCCTGCTGCCGACTAACTAAACCGAGACTGCGGCAGCGGATTTTTCGGTTAACGTTGTGCCTGTAAGCTGGCAGGCATGGCGCTCGGAAAGAGTGACGGTGGCATCCTGCAGCGTCAGAGTCGATTCTTGCCACATTCCAATTTCTTCTATGTTTTCCCAAGATGACCTAAAAGGCGAAACCGCTAAAGCACAAGCTTTCCAGTGACTTTGAACCGGGCCGCTTAGTAGAGCGCAAACACCCCCGCGTCTGCCCTCAGGGGTATAGTGGCGGCAGTGACCACAAGCTGAAGTTAAAGGTGAAGTTAATGAGGTTTGCATAAAAGTTCTTAGGGAAATCATTTTCATCTCTAATTCTCCTTTGTAGAGCTAGCAGGTTTTAGAGCATCCCAACCTTTATGCTGTCTGGTTTGTAGCGATCCCCGAAGTATAATTAAATTTTATAATTTATTTATAATCTCGTTATATATAGAAACAATTAGCTCGGTAGTTGCTCATTGTATAGGTAAAAACATAGGTTAAAAGTTTATAAAGGCGTTAGGGATCAAGAAAAAGTACAAATACCCAAGGAGTATGAAAGGTCACAAATAAGCGGTAGCTCAGGATACAAAAAGTGGCTGAGAGTGTCGGTAAGCAGCCTCCGGGAAACAGCAACAATTAAGTTTTCAAATGAAAATGAAAAATAGCTGCCGATGAGCGACAGCAGGCGATCTGGCCCCTGTTGCATTGACGCCAAAAGTAGCTAATCATAAAATAGGCAAGTTTTCAAGCTTCTTGTTTATATCTACAATCAAAACATTAAAATTAATTCAGAGGCGGTAGGAGTTTTGCTAATGAGTAAGCGTTCTTCGGTTGAATCCCCAAATCATCAATCCTCTTCAACCCCAATCAACCCTGCTTTGCAAGCAGTCCTGGGGAGTCTAGATGTAAATCTAGAAGCAGAACTGACAACATACAGAAGGCACAGGAGGCGCGCCGAACAGTGGGTGTCGCCCTCAGTTCGTACCGGCAAGCAAACAGCCACAACCGAGCAACAGCTAGCCCAAAATTTGGCGCCAGAGAATGCGGAGGAAACCCAGCAGCCGCTATCGCTGCCCCTATCCCTTGCCGGCACTCAGGGCGATGCCCCGCTAGCAACTACCAGGGGTGGCACAAAATTATCTAGCAGTGCCTTCGCACCCAACAATTATCTCGAATCCAGCGAAAAACTGATCGAAAGTTTGGACGAGTCAAAAGCTGAGACTACGGTAGAACGCAGTTTAGCTGCCAGTTTGTTAACTCCCTTGGGACTGAGTTCGATGCTGCTGTTTTTGCTGTCATGCACAGCTTTGGGCTACGCCGTCATGTACCCGTCAAATCTAGTTAAGATGGCTGGCCTGAACCGTTTGCTCCGCACCTCACCCTCTCCCATCGACAGTCCCGCCTCTAATTCCACCTCAGATACCAGCACCAAGGAACTGCCGAAAGCTCCAAATCTGGTATCCAAGGAATTTGTCGAGCTAGATTTGAGCACTCTCAGCAATGTCCAGCCGACAGTCAGCCCGATTCCTTCCCCGTCACCAAAAGCATCAATCCCGCCAACTCCGCCAGCGCCTCCAGGTCCCAGCGGGGCTGTGCCGATTCCTACAGAAGACGGCAACCCGGCCAGAGGCAGAGAACAAGGACTCAACAATCTGAGTAGAGCTTTGCTTCCCACTCCCAGCCCCAGCGCCGCCCAGCCAGTGCCGACACTGCCGACACTGCCTCCAACACCCTCCCCAGCCCAGCCAGCCGCCACATCCCCGGCGACAGCATCCCCAGCAGCCGCATCCCCAGCAGCCGCATCCCCGCTGGGAAGGCCTGCACGGGCCGCCGACGGTTTCTATTACGTTGTCACCGATTACACCGACGAAAAATCGCTGCAGCAAGCCAGAACCGCTGTTCCCGATGCCTACGTGCGAAACTTCTCAAAGGGTGTCAAGATCCAAATGGGGGCTTTGAACGATCCTGCCTCAGCAGAACGTTTGGTGAAAGAACTCCAAGAAAAAGGGGTGAAGCCACAATACTATCAACCATAAATTAGGTAAAGGGTGAAAAACTTTAACTAAATTGTTAGACAAAGCTAGACAATGATGAATGTTTTGTCTAACACAAAATTGGTTTTGTAATTGTCAATTCCCAGTCCTAAATCTAAAATTTAATAAAATCGGGAGACGGGCAAAATGGGATTATTCGATCGCCTATGGCGAGTGATTCGAGCCAATATTAACAGTTTGGTCGGGGCAGCAGAAGATCCAGAAAAAATTCTGGAACAGGCTGTAATGGATATGCAGGAAGATTTAGTGCAGCTCAGACAAGCTGTGGCAGGAGCGATTGCAGCTCAAAAACGCACTGAACGACAGTGTTCCCAAGCTGAGTCTACAGCAGCAGAATGGCATCAGCGGGCGCAGCTAGCTTTGCAAAAAGGCGAGGAAAATTTGGCGCGGGAAGCTCTGACACGCAAGAAATCTTATCAAGAAACGGCAACGGCGATGAAAGCCAGTCTGGATCAGCAATCGGCTGTTGTCACTAAACTTAAAGAAAATATGCGGACGCTCGAAAGTAAAATTTCCGAGGCAAAATCTAAAAAAGATATGTACATTGCCCGAGCTCGATCGGCCGCATCGTCGGAAAGGCTGCAAGAAATGATGGGCAATCTCAGTACCGGCAGCGCTTTGAGCGCGTTTGAACGGATGGAAGAGAAAGTCATGCAGCTAGAAGCTCGCTCCGAAGCAATCGCAGAACTCGGAACTAATGATTTAGAAAAGAAGTTTCTCTCTCTCGAAGGTGCCGACGATGTGGATACCGAGTTGGCGGCAATGAAAGCACAAATGCTTCCGGGCAACAATACACCCAAATTGCCGTCGAGCGAGCCGCCCGCATCCTGAACCCCAGCCAACAGAACAAGAGTCAGGACGAGCAAAAACTTCTCAACAGCCTAGCTAGAGATGGCTCGAAGCCTGTTGGGGAATTCCCGGATCGACGTTAAACTCAATAGATAGGTGCATGAATAAGCTTGCCTGCATCACATTACTCGATCGCTTTAAACTGGATTTATCTGTCTGCAAAAATTGCCAAAAACTAAATCGCACTAAAAATCTGACAAGAGTGAATTTCACAACTGCGGGCTAGGGCTATCAAGCCTGCTTTCCGCCTACTTCGTACACCTCACCCAGGAAAAATAGCATTATGGGATTATTTGACCGCATTAGCCGAGTCGTCAAAGCCAATCTTAACGATCTGGTCAATAAAGCTGAAGACCCGGAAAAGATTTTAGAACAGTCTGTTACGGATATGCAGGAAGACTTGGTGCAGTTGCGTCAGGCCGTTGCCAGCGCGATCGCCACTCAAAAGCGCACCCAGACTCAGTACAATCAAGCTGAATCTCAGTCTAACCAGTGGCAGCAGCGCGCTCAGCTCGCCCTGCAAAAAGGAGACGAGACTTTGGCCCGGGAAGCGCTAATTCGCAAAAAGTCTCACGCTGAAACGGCGGCTACGCTGAAAGCGAGTCTGGATCAGCAATCGGCTCAGGTGGAAAGTCTCAAGCGTAACTTGATCGGTTTGGAGAGCAAAATTTCCGAAGCTAAGACTAAGAAGGATATGCTCAAAGCGAGGATATCCGCTGCTAAAGCTCAGGAACAGCTCAACAATACCATTGGCACCTTGAATACTGGCAGTTCAATGGCGGCTTTTGATCGCATGGAAGAAAAAGTTTTGCAGATTGAAGCTCGCGCGGGGGCTTCGGCAGAATTGGCGGCCGGCGGCAGCAATTTAGAGGAACAGTTCCGCTTGCTCGAAAGCGGCGGTGATGTTGACGACGAGTTGGCACAGATGAAAGCTCAACTGACTGGGGGTTCTGTGTCTCAAGGTCAATTGCCGGCAGCGGGTAAAACGGCAGCAGCTAGTAGCTCGGAGTCGAGCCCGGTGATTGACGCTGAGTTGGAAGAATTGCGATCGCAGCTCAATAAAATGTAGTAATCTCTATCAAAATTTACCTATTTCTCAGATCGCAGGTTTGATAGAATGCTCCGCCGACCTACAGGGCTAGCTTGGGAGGTCGGAGTTTTTTTTGTAATTTTTTGTTACACAAAACATATGTTTTGTCAACTATCTTTATATTGACTTAAGGAATTAAGTGTTTAAAAAGTGAGAGAGTAATTTTATTCCTTGCAAGATGGCTAGCTTGGGAGGTCAGAGTTTTTTTCAGTAATTATTTAGTACACAAAATAAGAGTGCTGTCAACTATCTTTATATTGACTTAAGGAATTAACTCTTTCAAAAGTGATAGAGTAATTTTATTCCTTGCAATTGCGCCGGCCGCGCCCGATCGTAAGTGTAAATAACTATCAAATATGGCTAATCTGTCATGCCCGTGCAATTTTCTAGAAGCTTTTGTAAAATCAAGTTTTTCAAGGCATTAGCACTTGGTTTTTCAATTGCAGCTATTTGCCCCGCACTGCTATCAGCTCTAAGTGTTGGCGAGTCGATGGTTGCTACCGACTCAGGGGTGCAAGCGCAAATTTCATATGATAATTTACCATCTCAATTTAAACTAAATCAAGAAACAGCAGACGATCGCGATCGGCTTCGTGATTTATACTCCGGTTCAGAATTAGATAGAGGCAGTAAAGAGCAAGAAAATAGCATCCCGGAACTAGATCAATTGACCCAAAGTGATCCCGCAGAAACTCTCCCTCAATTGCCGAATCGAGGAGAAAACAGATACGAATTTCCGATTCCCAACCCGGGGCTGTCAAATTCGGCTCCCCTCCCATAACCCGCGCGGCCAGCACCCTTGCTTTCAGGCGAACAGCTTTTGCGGCCTGCTGTTCCCGCGTCGGCACACCCTGCAGAATTGCTAACATTGTCGGTACGATCAAAGTTGATCGATTTGAAGTAGTTGGCAGTTGACTTACCGCGAGCCGATCGTGCAAAATCCGAGAAGAGAAATCGTGATCGGTATTGGTACTCGCAGTCGAGAAAGCGATACATCTTTGCTGGGAAAGGATTTTCCACTGTCGTCGGAAGCAGATAATCGGGGAAGAAATCGGGTTGGGGTGCTGAGGCTGTTTCAGGATTTTACTCAAAGGGGAGAGAGAGATGTCTTGGCGGCGCGATCGCATTTCTGTTAGGGAGTTGCAGCATTTGGCGCTACTGTGACCAGCAGCCGCCCTGACAGTTGATTTTTGACCTGGCGGGGTCAATAGCAGTACGTGCGGTTGTTGGCTGCTGAGAGGCTGCTGGTGGTGCGATCAGATGGGGAATTGGCTGGGGCTGGGGCAGAGCTTTTGGCGATCGAACAATTCGCTAGAGGGGGCTCAGATATCTTGCGGGGTTACTGTCAGGATGCAATGCTTGCCGATAGCGGGATTTTTGATTCAGCCGATTTGCGGTATCCGATGCAAGCGCACCCGCGACAAACAAGGAGTTTTGCAGGTGACGCCGTTTGTGGATTTTGGCCATTTTTGGAATCCGAGGGGAAGGGCGGTTTTGGAAGCGAAGACTTTGCTGTCAGCGGGATTGCGCCTGCGCTGGCTGTACGGCGAAAGGTGGAATGCTGGCGGAGGCTGGGGAATTCCTTTGATTGATATTAAGTTGGGCGATCGAAGTTGGCAACAGCGCGGGCTGTATTTTTCAATATAATTCAAACCTTTTGAGGAAAGTAGTCGTTTTGCCCTTGGCGGAACTGAACAATTTCGCTATATAGTAATAAGTATCATTTGGCACTCCTCGTTAGGTGCCAAGAGTGCATTTTACTGATAATCTTTAAATTAAACTATGTCTAAGGTGCGGTTGCTGCTTTTGAGTTCTTTTGCTGCCGGTTTTGGGCTTTGCTCAATCATTTTGGCGATGTTTACGATGACTTCCCGACTGTCGTTTACGTCTTTTTTTACCTTTGTTTTAACTTTGGTATTTTTTGGAATTAATCTGGTTTTTGCTTTGCATTATTATACATCTATTACCAAGCAATTGAGTATTAAGGGTAAAAGAAAAGCTCGAATTTAGCGGTTGTGAAGCAGAAGTGGACAAAGGCATGGAGAGTTCTTTCTGGAATTTGAATAGAATCCAGGAAAACGCCTGTGGGTTAGGAAAACTATCGAGCTGTAAGCCATAATTATTTAAAGTCTAATTATTTAGGAGGTGCGATCGTGGTTATTGCTTCAACTAACCCGCCAAATCTTCGAGATTCGACAAAGACTTGCTTTACTCCAGATGAATACCGGGCGATCGAGGAAACTGCGGAAGAACGTCACGAATACTGTAACGGAGAGATTCTCGCTATCTCAGGTGGTTCAGAAGTCCCCAGTGCGATCGCCTGTAAGTTGTTCATTTACTTAGGATTTTTGCTCCGAGACACCGAAGAGTGAGAACTTTGTGTTGAATGTCTAATTGAGATTGTGCTTAATATTAATGCCTATATAGCAATCCTAAATCATTATCAAGACTATGATACAATTATATGCAATACTTGATTGTGACAATAAAAAAATGAATAACTTACAACTGCCACAAAAAGATAGGGAAAAATAAATAGCCCAATTAGAATCTTTCATTAAAAGCGATATCGATGCCAGAGAACTAAAACGAGCAATAGCTGTAAGGATGGCTATCTCAGGTAATATCTACCATGAAATCAGCCTGATTTTAGGTGTAAGTATTTTTTTTATTTGTTATTAAAAAAAACAATTTAAAACCAAAGGCATCGCCGGAATTAAACTAGGACATAAAGGGTCAAAAGGGTATTTAACAGCTCGAAAAAATACTGAAATAATCGAGTCGTTAAACAATAAAGAATATGGGAATTTAGATGAGCTGGTTACTTATTTAGAGCAAGAATATGGTGTGATATAAATCAAAGCAGAGTTACTATGAACTTTTCGGTCGGGCAAAAATTAGTTGGAAAAAAACTCAAAAAACTATCCTAAATTTGATAAATAAATTGTAAAAAAAAAGACGGAATAAATTAACTATATTTTATTTAAAAACAAGGTGGGTATAAAATGTGGGGAAATAATAGTATTGTTTTTAGATGAATGTCATCTACTTCATGGTGATCTGACTGCTTATGTTTGGGGCAAATCCAAAATCAGAATTGAAGTCCCAATTACCAATGAAAAAGATAGACAAACTTATTTGGGCGCACTCAATTATCACAGCAAAGAATTCCATCTTCAGAGCCATCCATCTGGTGATGGAAAATCAACAGTTAAATTCATAAAATGCTTACAAAATAAATATAAAAATCGCAAGATTATCTTGACTTGGGAGGGACCTAGTTATTATAAATATGGAGAATGTAGAGACTTTTTATTAGAACTAAATGGTGACAAAGAACCTGATAACTGGTCAATTACTTGTATCTTATTTGCTCCCAATGCTCCCCAACAGAATCCTGTTGAAGATATTTGGTTGCAAGCTAAGAACTTTTTAAGAAAGTATTGGTATTTATGTAGGTCTTTTAAGATTGTCAAATTTTTGTTTGACTTTTTTACTAACGAACATAAATTTGATTTCCCCAAAATACGTCGATATATTTACAAATACAAAATGATTTAGGATTGCTCTAGATATAGAAAATCATTTAGGATGGCTATAGAGGTTATTTCCTTCCGAAAATAATTTCAGCAAATAGAAGCAGCTTTTGAGGTGGTATGCACTACGAGTATTTACTCAGGTTTGCTGGGAATGGCAGACCTTTCACTTTGTTTAAAACGTGGGCTGTTGGCATATAATGCTCCTGATTGTCCTTGCTATATACTTCTTTCTAAATAAAATAAAAGGCTTTTTGAAAAACAATTAGGCAGACCCATATTTAAAGAGCATCAAATCTTTCAGCTTTGCAAAGCAATTAATATTGAAGATATAGAATCCAAATCGAAAGAATCCAAGTGGAAGAGTGACCCAAATATTGTTCAGAAGATATCTTATGGTTTGGGTCAAGATGCACCCATCAATTGATCGATTGGTAGCTACTTACCTCTTGACCTCATAATGGATCGCTGGGGGGGTAACAACCAGCCTGAAACCCAGAGGTGGTGAGGATTGAGCCAATGTGTGCTAAAAAAAGATAGGCAGCATAATTGTTACACGCTTGCCTATCCAAAAAATAATGATACCAACATTTTACCAGACTCATTTAAAAAAACAACTGACGAAAGCTCAGTTTCTTGTAATGATAATTTTGCTATCTGTGATGCAATCAGAAAAACAAGTGAGCCTAGAACGACTGGCACGGGTATTTCCTTATCCAATTACAACAGAAAGTCGGCGTAGAAAAATACAAAGATTTCTGGATTTACAAAACTTAACTATATCATTAATTTGGTTCCCCTTGATTACTTATTGGTTGACCACTTATTGCCCCATTGGTACTCGTTTATCAATCGCAATTGACCGCAGTCAATGGGGGCACATTAATCTTTTTATGGTTAGCCTAATCTGGGAAAAAAGAGCAATTCCATTATACTGGTCATTATTGCCAAAATTAGGAAACAGTAACTTTGAGGAGCAAACAACAAGTTTACAGCAAATTTTACCATTGTTTTCAGAATATAAAGTAATCGTTTTAGGAGACCGTGAATTTTGTTCTGTTGATTTAGGAAACTGGCTTAAATCAAAGGGTGTGTCCTTTTGCTTAAGACTTAAAAAGAATCATTGTATCGAAATAGAAAATTTAATTTGGCAACAGTTAGATTAATTAGGGATAGTACCAGGAACCTCTTTGTATGTTCAAGGAAAAAGAGTGAGAAAAACTCGACCTGCCACCGGATTTGAGCTTGCTTGTAAATGGAAAAGAAATTATGGTAAATATCAAGTTAAAGAAGCTTGGTTTATTCTCACAGATTTAGGTTCATTGCCAGCAGCAATCAATGCTTATAAGCAGCGGATGGGCATTGAAGAAATGTTCCGAGACTGTAAAAAAGGAGGCTACGATCTTGAAGGGACTAGCCTCAAAGGAAACCGACTTATTAACATGATTCTGCTCATGACACTTGCGTACAGCTCAGCAATATTTCAAGGCACTCAACTGAAGAAAAAGCAGGTCAAAAAATATGTATCTCGTCGCAAAGAACCCAAGAAAAAATATCGCAGACGGAGTACATTTGGTGTTGGTCTAGATGGAGAAAAGTGGGTTCATTATCTAGAACAATATTCTTTGGAGGTGGAACAGTTAATGAAGTTAACTCCTTCTAAACGCCGCTTTTATCAACAAGGTATGCGGGCTGCAACCCTTATACAGTCTATCTCGTAGACCTCTTTGTCACCCCCCCAGAATGGATCGATACTTTAAACAAAAAGCGCCCATATTACTAGGAGCGCTGTTTGTCAATCAAAAGCTAAAACTTAGCCATTGATAGAAGGAGCAACCATTGCTACAGGAGTGACTTCACTTGCAGCCAAATCAAGCAGCGGGAAGTTGTGAGCATTGTGCTCGCGCATCACTTACATACCCAAGTTAGCGCGGTTGATCACATCAGCCCAAGTATTGATCACACGACCTTTCGAGTCGATTATCGATTGGTTGAAGTTGAAGTTGGTAGGTTGATCGAGATAACAGCTTAATTATGCCCGCACCAACTCCAACCGGTATCGATACAGAGCCACAGGATGCCCCCCAGCAGCAAAATAATCCGGGTCTTGCGGCGACAAATAAATCGCTGTCACCTGATCCGCCTCAATTCTTTTACTCGCAGAATCGCCATTTTCTCCGCCTTCAACAACTTGATAAGCCGTTGTAGTTTCCACCTCGTTTAAATAAATATCAGACTCTCCCCTAAAAATCTGCTGAGAAATCTCTGTAGACACAAACTCGCGAGGATTCGGCGTCTCAGTTCCCCGACTGGTAACAATCGAAATTAATTGGCGTTCCCCTTTCAAAACAGTAATTTGGCGGTTGGGATTGCTGGGATCGACTTTCACCGAAAGTACGCTACGATCGCTTAAATAAGCCTGGGCAATATTCAAACCGTTAAAAGTGCGATCGGCTACAATCTTTTGAGTTTTTTTAAAGGTATTATTAGAAAATAACCCAAGATTTTTTTCAGCTTGAAATCGCACTTTAAATAATATCGGCTGCTGCAAATACTGGCGGTTGCTTTCAAACCCTGGCGTGACAATATTTGGCCCTAAAGGAGCGGCTAAATCTACCAAAGTGCTAGCAACATTCCAATTCCCCGCCATCCAGTCGGGATATACCAAATCTCCCTTAGCTACAGCGATAGGAGGCTTGCTTTCCCAATTGGGAAAACTTGATATCCGCTCGCCCAAAACCCCCGCCCTCGCACCGCCACCCCACAGCAACACCAGCAAAACCAAACAAAAACTCCAAATTACCTTCATACCCAATTACATTCAAACAACTAATTTTATGTTTCTCTTTCTCTTCTCTGCGGTCTCTGCGCCCTCTGCGGTTCATTAATTGAAAAATTAGACAACAAATCAGTTAAACATCATATTTTCTACCATTTTCAGAAACAGGCAAGATGCCTCTTCCACAAAAATAAATGTTCGGCTTGTGGGAAGTAGGGGTTGGGCATCCTGCCCGCCCCCAATATGCAATTTAAAGGTGGAAAAACCTATTTTTTAAAGCGCATCAACAGGTGCTGGTTCCCAAACTTCCCCGTATTTTTCCTTCAAGTCGTGCCAATTTTCCACCTGTCCTGGTTCGTATTCCCCCGGCTTTCCCCACTGCAAAAACGCGCTCAAAGCAGGCTCATTTTGTTCGTCGAGAAAACGAATTGCATAAGTAGTGAAATTGCCTCTTTTAGCTTCGCCAGTTTCAAACTTCACCTGTTTTATTTTGTCAATATTTAGGTGAAACTCAAATATTTCGGCGTGCATATTGGCATACTTTCCCTTCGGCAACTCCGCATAAAACAGCTTGTGAATTGAACCGCGCACTTCCAGCACAGCCGCGCTGCTAGTCACGATTAAACGCAGCGTTCCCAATTGTTCGCAAGCTTCCAAGAATTCTTTCAGGTTAGGCATAATTTAATTTGGGAATTGAGAATTAGGTATTGGGAATTGGGAATTAGGCATTGGGCATTGGGCCCAAGAGCATTGGGCATTGATTATTGGTAATTAAAAACAACAATAACTAACAACCAACAACTACTGACTAATGACTAATGACTATGTTTCGTGCAATTCGTAAGCAGCGACAATCCGCTGGACTAGAGGATGTCGCACCACATCCGCCTGAGAGAATTCGCAGAAAGCAATGCCCTCAACGTTGCGTAGAATGTTTTGGGCTACTGACAATCCCGACTGTTGGTTTGGTGGCAAATCTGTTTGAGTGATATCCCCCGTTACTACCATTCTCGAGCGAAAGCCCAGACGAGTCAACACCATTTTCATCTGAGCCGGCGTCGTATTTTGAGCTTCGTCCAAAATTACGAAAGCATTGCTGAGAGTGCGGCCCCGCATATAAGCTAAAGGAGCTACTTCTATCAAGCCTCTTTCCATTAAATCGGCCATTTTTTCAGGGTCGATCATTTCTTGCAGGGCGTCGTAAAGCGGGCGCAAATATGGATCGACTTTTTGCTGCAAATCTCCCGGCAAAAACCCTAATTTTTCGCCAGCTTCCACGGCTGGCCTTGTTAAAATCAGCCGTTCGTACTGCTTGCTCAACAGCGCTTGCACGGCGAAAATAGCTGCTAGAAATGTTTTGCCGGTACCAGCGGGGCCAATGCAAAATGTCAGGTCGTGTGTGCGTACTGCTTGGACGTATTGCCGCTGCTTGAAGGTTTTGGCTCTAATTTCTTCGCCGCGGCGGGTTCTGGCGAGAACGTCTCGCTGCAAGTCTTGTAAATCGCCTTGGCGGTTGGTATCCAAAGCTTGGCGCGCCGTCTGGATTTCAACTCCGGTAATATTTTTGCCGGATTTCCAATAGTCGGAGAGCGATCGCACTAATTTATGACACAATTCTACTTGACTTTTTGTACCGGAAATCAGCAGTTCTTGCCCTCGCATTACCACGTTAGCACCGGTTTGCTTAGAGATCATTTTCAGGTTTTCTTCTTGATGACCGGCCAGCGACATTGCGCTTTGGCTGCTCGGTAACTCTATTATTAGTTTTTCATTCATGCCAACATAAGCTCCTCCAAATAAGCAATTAAAAGTTAACAACTAAAGGTTCAACCTGTCGTCACTATTTGCGAACAAAAAGACGCCAGTTACTAGGTTTTACCTAGTATCTAAGGCGTCTTTTAGATTTAGCTCCCAAATGAGTTTGGTGCTTGAGGCACAAATCAAATCTCCCTTCTATTAAGTCAGGCAATTTTAGATTTTAGATGGGAAATTTTAGATTTTAGATTAACCTGATGCCGCTGACATTTGAAATTTAAAATTTTACATTTGTTTCCGATCGCAAAACCGGCAATTTCAAACTAAACGGCGCTTGTAATACAAAGTCTACAACAGGCAATCTAAAATCTAAAATTCTTTCTGGGCTCTGCAGTTAGCTAATAACCGGGAGTATTTCTGCTCGTTCTAAACGTAGGTGTGTTAGTACGGCGAGGTTGTTCTCTCGGAGTTCTGCTAGCTAAGGGGCTCGGCGACGGAGGTGGCGTCCGGGGTCGGAAGTCGCCTCGCGGCTCCC
The DNA here is from genome assembly GCF_036700965.1 of Microcoleus sp. Pol8_D6. Lineage (NCBI taxonomy): Bacteria > Bacillati > Cyanobacteriota > Cyanophyceae > Oscillatoriales > Microcoleaceae > Microcoleus > Microcoleus sp. Pol8_D6. Next base: position 24,598 of record NZ_JAUBPW010000071.1, read on the forward strand.
GCGAGCCACGATCCGGGCGGTCGCGATCCGGGCGGTCGCGATCGCCTCTGGGCGGGCCAGATCCGCGATCACCCGCTTCACCATCGTATATATCTAAGTAGAGCGACTGACCCGCCGTCTGCGCCACCGCTTCGAGCGTAGTTCTAATCGCCTGAATATTGCGTCCCCCCCTACCGTAAACCCGGCCTTTGTCGGGATCTTCAAAAGCCAGCCTAACCCAGACCCGCGATTGTCGCGGGTGCAGTTCGCAATCAACCCGCAAAGAGCCTGGGGTCTCTAAAAAAGGCCCAATTAAAAACTTAACCAGTCCAGCATAGTTGGGACTAGCTGACTGTTGCTGTGCTGGATTCAACGTTGGCTCCGGCTCCGACTTGTTCAAATACATGGGCTTTTCTCAGGATGTCACGCACAGTGTCAGTTGGCTGAGCGCCGTCTTGCAGGCGCTTGACAATCGCTGGAACATCCAGCCTGGTTTCGTTATTTCTGGGGTTGTAATAGCCGAGCTCTTCTAGGGGACGGCCGTCGCGGCGGGTAGAACTGTTCATCGCTACAATCCGGTAGCTTGTCTCGCGTTTTTTCCCGTATCTCTTCAATCGCAGTTTGATCATCTTCTTGCACAATAGTCTTGTTCCAATTCTAAGCTATTTTGTCAGTGCTCCTTCCCCAAACCCCAACTCAACCCCTATTTCTTAACCTCCGACCAAAATATCGCTACGATTTGCTGCCCCCAAGGCAGGTCTGGCGCCGTCAATGTGCGGTGTAATTGCTACTGGCAAAATCGATGCAATTCCCCACTGCTGCACCAATTTTTGCAAAAATATATCTTGCTGCTCTCTCAAAGAGTCCCAATCGGTGCCGCGATTAATAATTGCAAACCACACTAAACCCCGATCGCGCGTGGGTATGGCTCCAGCCAAAGCAATCACAGTGTCCAAAGTACCAGTTTTCACCACAGCCGATCGCGGAATGTGCCGATGTTCCACAGTGCCTTTATCCCGCCCGGACACCGGAAACAAGTCAGCAATCGTCAGGCCAGTAGTCTGAAGGTTACGCGCGATCGCCTGCATCATCCCACAAGCCGCCCTCGGAGACATCCGATTTTCCACTCCCAATCCCGAACCGTTAACTAATTGAAGTTCCTCCTCCGGCACCCCCGCAGCCCAAGTCGCTTGCTGCTGCACTATTTTTGCCCCCCCCAAATCGTCGGCCAGCATCTGAGCTATTTCATTATCACTGTGGACATTCATCTGCTTGAGAATTTCGGCTAAAGGGAGGGATCGGCGCTTCAGCAGCAAACGCCCCGAAGTCACAAATTTCTCAGCAATGACGCTGCCGGCAACCGTTACTTGCGGCTTTCTAGTTCCCGGAGCCATCTTAGAATACATTGCCACCACGTCCGCAGGCCAATTGCTACCCTCAAGAGCTTGCCGCAGTATCTCCCCCGCCACCAAAAGATCGGACTGATAATTCATGCGAAAATTGCCTGTCACCACCAAATTCCCAGCCACACGATTGATACCCATTTGATTGAGAGCATTGCCAACGGCGATCGCCTCCTCCCACACAAACAGCGGATCGCCCCCGCCGCTGACCACCAAATCTCCCTGCAACACCCCATTCCTAATCGGCCCAGTTCCCCGGAACCGCGTTTCAAACTGATAATCAGGGCCCCAAGTCTCCAGCGACGCCAGAGAAGTTGCAATCTTAGTCAGCGAAGCCCCAGGCATCAGCGCCTTCCCCTGCTGACTTACCAGTGGCACCATTCCCGCTTGCACCCAAATTCCCTGATTTCCATCAATCAGGTTTTTGTCTTTCAACTCTTTTAAATATTCCCGCACTGTCGCTTCTGCAGGCAAGTCTGGATTTGTCGCATTTATTCGCCCAAAAGCCAAATCTTCGGCCACCACTAACCCGGGTATCCCTCCCCGCCAAGCCAGCACTGACGCAGCATTAGGCGCGGCACTGCCTACCCCAGCCATGTCCAGCCACAGAGACATCATCCCTGAGCTAAATAAATCCAGCATTTTTTACTCCTAAAGTCAATCGATTTGAGATTTGAGATTAAAGAATTGAAGAAAGCGCTCCCACTGATAAATCCCGGGGCAAGTGATGAGGATGGGGAGCTTTTTTCTTGCTCCACAGATGAATCCGGCGTTCCCGGACTAAAGTGCTTGCGGTCATGTAAACTATTTCATTGATTTTTTCAATATGCCGTCAAAAATAGTAAAGTAGTGACAAAACAAGTTCTATCAGAGTAGTCGGAAATAAGAATTGTCCGATCGCCCTAGCGAGCGGATTTTAGTTCTTTATTCAGACTTGTGGATTCAGGCTCCTGACTTCCTGGTAGAATTTTTAGTGTTTCTCAAACATTGGTCAATGGGATCGACACGCGCAAGAATTGCGATAGACGCTATGGGTGGGGATCATGCCCCCGCCGAAGTTGTAGCTGGAGCGCTTAAGGCACAAGAAGAATTAGGCGTAGAGATTTTGCTGGTGGGCGACCCGCAGCAAATAGAAGACTCGCTCCGGCAACAAGACGCGATCGGCCGCGTCTCTACAGGTCAGCTAGAAATCGTTCCTTCTGAAGGAGCGGTAGAAATGCACGAAGAACCTTTGAGTGCCCTCAAACGCAAGCCCAACGCTTCGATTAACGTAGCGATGAACTTGGTAAAGCAGCAGCAAGCTGATGCTGTGGTGTCCGCCGGTCACTCCGGCGCGGCAATGGCTGCTGCTCTGCTCAGGTTGGGCCGGCTCCCCGGCATTGATCGCCCTGCGATCGGTGCGGTTTTGCCGACAATGATACCGGGCAGCTCTGTACTCATTCTCGATGTTGGCGCTAATGTGGACTGCCGCCCCAAATTTTTGGAGCAGTTCGCTCTTATGGGAACTATTTACAGCCAGTGCGTTCTCGGCGTCGCCGAACCTAAAATCGGCCTGCTCAACATTGGCGAAGAACCTTCTAAAGGCAACGACGCCGCAGTGCGAACTCACCAGTTATTGGTGGACAACCCGAACATTCCTTTTGTGGGCAATGCCGAAGGCCGCGACGTGCTGTCGGGGAAATTCGACGTGATTGTCTGCGACGGGTTTGTCGGCAACGTGTTGTTGAAGTTTGCCGAAGCGGTGGGCGAAGTCGTCGTGCAAGTGCTGAAGGAAGAATTAGTCAAAGGACTCCAACATCAAATTAACGATCCTCTGCTGCAAAAAAGCTTGCAAGGATTTAAGCAGCGGGTAGACCACGTTGAACACGGCGGCGGTTTGCTATTGGGCGTTGCTGGAGTTTGCATTATCAGCCACGGTTCGTCTCAAGCTGGCTCGATTTTTAATGCCATTCGTTTGGCGAAGGAGGCTATTGACAACCAAGTGCTGGAGCGGATTCGATCGTCCAATCACCAAAGCGCTCTGGAACAAGAAGCTGTGAATTAGAGGCAGTAAGTAGGAATTAAAAATTAAAAATGTAAAATTAAAAATGTCAGCTTAAACCCACTGTTTTGCTTAAAAAAAAGTAATTTCAGCAGTTTAAAAAATAATTTTAATTGATAGTTTTTAATTTTTAATTTCTCGATCGAACAGCGAGTAAATGGAGAGGAATGTTGCAGCAATCAGGGTTCGGCATTGCCGTCACAGGTAGCGGTTCTTGTACACCGCAGGTTTCGCTGGATAATAACGGTTTGAGTCAGATAGTAGAAACTTCTGACGAGTGGATTGGCGCGCGGACGGGGATTCGAGCGCGCAGGCTGGCTGACGATCGCACTTCTTTGTGCGATTTAGCCACAGAGGCATCTCAAAAGGCGATCGCCATGGCAGAAATTTCGCCGACAGATATCGATTTAATTATTTTGGCGACTTCGAGTCCTGACGATTTGTTTGGCACTGCCAGTAAAATTCAATATCAATTGGGCGCGACAAAAGCTGTGGCTTTTGATTTAACAGCAGCTTGTTCGGGCTTTATTTTTGGTTTAGTGACAGCCTCGCAGTTCATTCGGACAGGGGTTTATCAAAATGTTTTGCTGATCGGAGCAGATATTTTATCTCGCTGGGTGAATTGGTCGGATCGGGGTACTTGCATTCTATTTGGAGACGGTGCAGGTGCGGTGGTATTGCAAGCTTCGGAAGTCGATTCCTTTTTGGGATTTGAAATTCGCAGCGACGGCACACAAAATTCGTCTCTCAATTTGGCTTACAAAGCCGAGTCAAAAGAATTAATTGAGGGCGTCAGCGTCGGAGTTGGCGGATTTGAACCCATCACAATGAATGGTCAAGAAATCTATCGCTTTGCCGTGAGAAAAGTGCCGGAAGTCATAGAAAAAGCTATGTTTCGGGCCAATATCAGCGTCGCCGACATTGACTGGCTGTTGTTGCACCAAGCCAATCAGCGGATTCTTGATGCAGTTGCCCAAAGGCTAAAGATTCCACCCGAAAAAGTAATCAGCAATTTGGCGAATTACGGCAATACCTCAGCGGCTTCAATTCCCCTTGCCTTAGACGAAGCCGTGCGTCTGGGTAAAGTTAAAGCGGGCGATACTATTGCTGCTGCTGGTTTCGGTGCAGGTTTGACTTGGGGGGCTGCGATTTTTCAATGGGGAAGGTAATATTTGGCGGCCGGCTGTAAACTTGCTCCGGTTATTGTCGGGAGTTCGATCGAGTAAAATACAAATCCTTTAACACGCCATACATAGGGCAAGGTTCGCAGCGGTGCACCAGCCGGACAGCAGTTATTGACAAGGGCGTGCTGACATGGAACATCCTCTATTCTTCGATCGACTTTCCCCGGTTTGAAGGTTGAAAATTGTGCTACGCCTATTAATCAAATTAAAGTAGCAAAAAAAAATAAACCTGGTAAAAATCGCAGTCAGATGTTATAATTATGAGTCGCGAGTAGAGAGTTCGTTAACCGAAAGATAGCGGATACCAGCGAGCGAACTTAGAAGCGGGAAAGAAAGAATTTTTGCAATCACCAATTAGCAACCACCAATTAGCAGATTACCGGAAAAATGACTAAAACAGCATGGGTATTTCCCGGACAAGGTTCCCAGGCGATCGGGATGGGTGCAGACTTATTAAACTTGCCAACAGCCAAAGCCAAATTTGAGCTCGCTAAAGAAATTTTAGGCTGGTCTGTCCCGGAAGTTTGCCAAAAAGAAGAAGCAAAACTATCTCGGACTCTCTACACTCAGCCTTGCTTGTTCGTGGTAGAAAGTATTTTGGCCGACTTAGTGCGAGAAAAAAGCGATCGACCAGCGGTAGTTGCCGGTCACAGTTTAGGAGAATATGTTGCCCTCTACGCAGCAGGCGTCTTTGACTTTGAAACCGGATTGCGCTTAGTCAAACGTCGCGCCGAACTCATGGACACTGCCTCCGGCGGTCAAATGGTGGCTTTGATCGGGTTCGACAGGCAGGAACTAGAACTGCAAATTCAATACAGCCGAGACGTGGTGCTGGCAAACGACAACAGCGAAGCACAAGTCGTGATTTCTGGAACTCCCGCAGCAGTAGAAGATTTGCTTGCCAAAATCAAAGTCAAACGCGCCGTTAAATTGAATGTTTCCGGTGCGTTTCACTCTCCCCTGATGGCATCAGTGGCGGCAGAGTTTCAACTAGCCTTAAAGTCGGCCAGGTTTTCCGATGCTAAAATGCTGGTGCTCTCGAACGCAGAACCGTCAGCCACTACCAGCGCAGCCACTTTAAAGCAGCGGTTGACTCAGCAGATGACCAAAGGCGTGCGGTGGCGAGAAATTTCCCTGCAATTGCCACAACAAGGAATTGATCGGGTAGTGGAAATTGGCCCCGGCAAAGTTCTCACAGGTTTGATCAAACGGACTTGTCCCGATTTAGCATTGGTAAATGTTAGCAGTTTTGCAGATTTACCCGCTTAATCTATTTTTAGCCTGTTATTAAACGGCAGGTTATAAAATTGAGAGTTAATCGATCCGAAGATTGCCCAAATAACGAATCGCACAACAGGCAAATCCGAATATTGCCTGTTTTGCAAATTGGGGATAGACGATCCAGACAGTTAGAAAATATTAATCAAAAATCTAGAAATCGATCGACCTGACGGGCCGATTAACAAATCCTGATATACACTAGGCATAAAAACCAAGCTTATCTGCTACTTATATGAAAAAAGTCCTTTACTGGTTGATGGGCGACAAGGCAGGCAGAACCATCGTAGGTGCGTGGAACTGGATGTGGGGACTGCCCGTAGAATCCGGCGGCCAGGTGGCGGTGGCGGTAGCCGAAGAGTCACTGCGATCAATGCAAGAATCAGTGCAAAAGCTAGCAGCAGCAGTCTCCACCCAAGTTGCAGCCTACCAGCGCGCTAAAACGAAATATGAAGAAAAAGTTAGGGAAATGCAAACCGTAGAGCGCCAAGCCATCACAGCCCAGCGCAACGGCAACGAAGAAGCAGCCCGCTTGGCAATGTCGAAAGTAATTCAGACAGAACAAATTCTGCCACAGTTAGAAGCCCAAGTAAAACAAGCCGAACAGTACGTCAACGCTTCCAAAGACAAGCTAAATCGAGAACGGATGAAGCTGGAAGCTTACAAAACCGATATGCAAAATATGAAAGATATGGCCGAGATTAACGAAGCCCTCGGAGCCATATCCAAAGTCAACAACGACCTCAGTATCGATTCAGCTCGATCGCAGTTTGAGCAAGCCAAAAACGCCGTCCACGGCCGCAACCTCAAACAGCAAGCTTTAGCAGAACTATCTGAAAACCCCCAAGAAAGACTTCAGGCAGAATTAGAAAATATGACCTTAGACGATGAAGTTAATCGCAGGCTACAAATGTTAGAAGGCTCCAACAACAAAGAACTTCCCAACTAAGGAGAATTTTATGGCTAAGAGCGGGCCTCCCCCCATAGTTTTTATTTTGTTATTTCTCTTGCTCGCCGGCGGTGGCTGGTTCTTTTTTCTCAATAAACCAGCCTCCCAGGATGCTAATAATACCCCCACTCCCACACCCGCAGGCAATGCTGTCGCACCTCCAGTCGCGCCAGTAGTCGGCGGTGCTTCGCCTGTTGCAGCTACTTCTTTTGCACTTCCAGCTTCCGTACCTGCAGGCACGGCCGTGAGAATTGACGGTTCTACCAGCATGGTGACAATCAATCAGAACCTCAAGAACGGCTTTCAAGGCAAGTTTTCCGGCACTACAGTCGATACCAAAGCGAACGGTTCTGAAAAAGGAATTCAGGATTTGGTGGCGGGAACAACCGATATTGCAGCGGTATCGCGACCTTTGACGGCTCAAGAACAAGGTCGGGGTTTGGCAGCGGTGCCTGTTGCCCTAGATACGATCGCCCTTGTAGTTGGCGTAAACAACCCCTTCAAAGGAGGTTTAACTTCCGCTCAAGTTCAAGATATCTTCAAAGGAAATACTCAAGACTGGTCGAAAGTCGGCGGCCCAGCGGGCCAAATTAAAGTAATTAACAGACCGGCAGTTAGCGGCACTCACCAAACATTTAAAGAACAAGTGCTCGGAGGTGGCGAGTTTGGCACGACGGCAAATATTACCACGCTCGATCGAGATGCGACAACTCCCCTGCTGCAAGCTTTAGGCAACAACGGCATTGGCTATGCCACATTCGCTCAAGTAGCCAATCAGAAAACGGTGCGCGTTGTTCCCGTTAACGGTGCGACGCCGGATGCGGGTAACTATCCTTACAAGCGGCAGTTGTACTACGCCTACCAAAATCCTCCTAGCCAAGCAGTTAAGGATTTCTTAGGCTACGCGACTTCTTCAGAAGGACAAAAAGCTATGCTGGCCGGAAATTGAACCTTTGCAAAGAATTCGCCAGAATTTATTCTGGCGCTACACAAGCTGGCAAAGCGGTTTCAACCGCCGAATCATCTAACAGCACGACACGCATAAACACGGATACACTGATGATAGTCAACTTAGCCAATGAGCTAAACAGTCCGATCGCTGGGCCTATCCGTGTATCGGTGTCAAAATCCGTGTAGTGCTTCTTTTTTGATTGCTGAACTGATAGGCTAATATTCGATGTAATTTAAAATTTAAGGTTTTTCTGTGAGCAAAAGTCGCGAACCAGTCGAAAGTTTACTTCTCTACTATTTATTTAAATGGTCAATTGTCAGCCCGATGCTGCACCTGTACTTTCGAGGCCGCATCTACGGTGCAGAAAATGTTCCGACAGAAGGGCCGGTGGTGGTAGTCAGCAATCACGCCAGCGATTTTGACCCGCCGATTTTGTCGAATTGCATGAGGAGGCCCGTCGCATTTATGGCAAAGGAAGAGTTATTTAAAGTTCCTATTTTGAAGCAGGCAATTACGCTTTACGGTGCTTATCCAGTCAAGCGGGAAAGTGCCGATCGCAGTGCAATTCGCTCGGCTATCAACTCTTTGGAAAATGGCTGGGCGACGGGTGTATTTTTGCAGGGAACTCGCACGCCGGATGGCAGAATTACTGAACCGAAATTAGGTGCTGCGCTGATAGCTGCTAAGGCTAAAGCGCCGCTGTTACCTGTTAGTTTGTGGGGAACTCACGCCATTTCGTCCAAAGGTTCGGCAGTGCCGCGTCCGGTGCCGCTGACGGTGCGAATTGGCAAGCTAATTGAAGCGCCCGGTTCGTCGGATCGCGAGGAGTTGCAAGCGTTGACTCAAAGATGTGCGATCGAGATTAATGCGATGCACGATTTGGGGCGCTAATTTTATAACTTTTGTTGCTGTTTTTCAGGTTATATCTACAGATAGATGAATGCTGAAGATAAACATCGAAAAATATTAATACAAGTGATTGAAAACAAGCGCAATAATTAGGCTTAAATTTGAGTTTAATTGGACAGGAGATAAGAATAAAGATATGGTAAAAAGCAATCAAACCCGCGCGTTGGGATTGTTTTCTAACCGCGAAGATGCCGAGCAAGCTCTGACAGAATTGAAATCTTCCGGGTTTCCAATGGATAAAGTTTCGGTTGTTGCTAGGGATGCAGGCGAGTCTGTAGGCGAGACTGAAACCATCGCTCAGGTAGGCGATAAAAATCTAGACACAGGAGCAGGAGTGGTAGCAGACACTCTGACAAATAGTGCTTTAGCCACCGTGCTAGTGGGTCTCGGAAGTTTAGCTATTCCCGGAATCGGGCCGATGATTGCAGCGGGCACTTTGGGCGCCTCACTGGTGGCTAGCGTAGCAAGCACTGGCGTCTCGGCGGCGGCTTTCGGTGGGGTGGTGAAGGCCTTGACTGACTTGGGAATTCCCGAAGAAACAGCTAGAATTTATACCAATTCTCCAAAATTATGCTACAGTATTTAGTGCCGATAGAATATAATCCCATCCCGTGATAGATGC
>NZ_JAUBPW010000072.1:0-33854 GCF_036700965.1 Microcoleus sp. Pol8_D6
CTTGGTAATTTACTTTCATACAATCGTCCTTTTGCTAGAAGTGCTATTGTAGCATATTTTTGGAGAAGTGGTATTAGAATTAAAGAATTGAAGAAAGCGACCTCACGGATGTATCCGGGGGCTGCTTATGGGATACTATATTTTTTATTTATGCACGGATGAATCCGGGGGCTTGTACCGCCCTCGGATGTCGCAAGCTTCCTTCAAACCCGCCGTCTCCCGCTGAAACAAAAATAAAACTTATTGAATAAAACCCTCCACTTTGCAGTTAGTTGAATATCTGCTTTTTAGTGTTGGGTTTTATTTTACCGCAAAGGGTATATTCTAGGATTGCAGAGCAAGTTTGCAGTTGGAATATTGGTGGGCTTTTAACAAATCAACACAACTACAAACTTATTTATCCCCTTGCTGATTACATTTTTACAGCGGGGCTAGTCGAAGGTTTAGGCGACTTAATTTCCTGGGAAACTGCACGGGCGCGGTAGAGTTTAGCAACGACTTGCTCACACTTGGACAAATCCGATTCTATCTCTGTCAAAATTGCAGTTGATACGGGATCTGTGAACTTCACCCGCAGGTTATTGATATCGACAACACCAGTTTGCAAATCACCGAGAGTGCTCCGCAGTAAGAACGTTTCATCGGTTCCTTGCATCGAAGCTTTTAATTTAGCGTATTTGTCAGCAATTTGGGCAGGAATTGAGGGTTTTTCACCAAAATCGTTGAGGCGTTTTTCGAGAGCGAGGATGTGATTCTGTTTGTTTTGAATCATTTCTCTCAAGAGCGATCGCAAATCGCTATCTTGGGTTTTTTCGGCATAATGTTCAAAGGCTTCACAAGCATAGCGTTCCCCTGCGAGGGCGGTATTCAAACCTTTAACAATGTCGCCTTTTGTAGAACCTCCCCAACCATTAGCTAATTTCCACCATTCTGCATTTGTGTCAGTTTCTTCTGGCAAACCGACTGCTTTTCCGCCGTAACCCAGGCGAGCCAGAATTGCGGTGGTAAATATTGCTAAATCTCCAGGTTGGCGGGAAGTGATCAAGTTGCCATCAACTACTAAAGCTTCGTTAATGTAGTTAGCTCCGGCATTAATCATGTCTGTTTTAATTGCCAAGAAACCAGTCGCATTTTTACCTTTCAGCAAGTCGGCTTCAATCAAAAGTTGCGGGCCGTGGCAAACAGCAGCGACTATTTTGCCTTGCTCAAATGCTTCTCGTACAAAACGTACTGTATTGGGATTAGTCCGCATCATATCGGGAGCCATACCGCCGGGAATGACTACTGCATCGAATTCGGCGGGTACTGCTTCAGTGGTAGTTCCGTCAGCTTGCTGAGCAACTTTTCCTTGTTTCCCTGCATACTTTTCGTTTGTCCGCGAACCGAGGACAACTACTTCAAAATTTGCTTGTTTTAAGGCGTTGTAAGGAACTAGAAATTCCGAATCTTCTACTCCATTTTCGATGAGTATGGCAACTCGTTTGGTGTTGGTGCCGTTATCTGTTGTCATAATCAACTTTCCTCAGACTATCTTTTCATCTAATACTAATTCATTTATGACGTTTTTAGCGTCTTGCTAAAGTGATAAATTAGTGAGTTTTAAAAGATATCAGCGTGAGCCTTGAGAGGTATTTTACAGTAATTGTCTCAATGCACGTAAGAGGCTCCATTAATGTCGATCGTAGTCCCGGTAGCGTGTGCAGCTAAACCCGACGCTAAAAACGCGATCACATGGGCCACATCTTGAGGAGGAGCGATTTTGCCGATCGGGATATCGCGAATAATATCAGCTTCACCGAACTCCTGAATAAACTGATTAGACATTTCTGTACTGACAAATCCCGGTGCAACCGTAAAAGCCAAAATATTATCAGCCGCAAACCCTCTAGCAATGCTGCGAGTTAAAGCAACAATAGCACCTTTAGAAGCGGCGTAATGCAGATAATTCGGGTCATCTCCCCGAAAAGCAGCGCGACTTGCTATATTAATAATTGTACCGACTCGGCGAGTTTGAAAGTGCAGAATAGATTCCCGGCACAAATCGGCAACGGCAACTAAATTTACTTGTAGAGTTTGCTGCCAAGCTGACGACCAAATATCGAATTTGTCCTCGATACCCGCTGACTGTATAATCCCCGCATTATTAACTAAAATATCAATATGACCGCGCCATTTTAAAGCATCTCGCCACAAAGTCGAGGCCGCGTTTTCCACCCTCAAATCTGCTGCCAATAAATAACAGCGATCGCGCGCAACACTTGCTGCTATCGCTTCAGCTTCTTTCTGACTGCGAAAGTAATGCAAAATTACCTCAGCCCCAGCATTAACCAGAGTCCGTACCGTCACTGCACCAATCCCTTTCGAGCCACCAGTTACTAAAATTACCTTTCCTGTTAAATCAATCATTTCTCTTTCTCGGTGGCCTCTGCGCCCTCTGCGGTTAATAAAAAAAATAAATCCCCTTTACACCAAAAATATAATTGCTATATGATACAGCACATTCCATCTAATGTATATGGCATTGCCTCATGCTGATAGATATCTGCAACACACATTTCCAAAAACTTCCAAATCCTTTCCCCTGTTGGTTTCTATTGGAAATATAGCCACTGCTTACAGCACTATAGCTTCTTTGTCCTTAAACTCGATAGCTAAAGTGGATTGGGGAGTAGAGGTCGAATTAAATCCATAATTCGGTCAGAATTAAAATTATTGATATAATCAGTTAGTGCCTTGGACAAACCTGCTTTAGATGCGGGAATTTCTACAATTAATTCATTCATAACTTCGGTATCGAGATAGTAAGCGGCTTGATACATTTGTTCTAACCACTGAGGGGACATCACGGATATATCTTCTACAGAAACAGTTTCAATTAATAGTTTTTGTGGAGTTTTTTCTAGGACTTCGTAGATATATTGCACTCCCAAATATTTAGCGAGTTTGTCAAAAATTTCTCTCTGCTGAAATGGCTTGGTGATAAAGTCGTTACAGCCAGCCATGAGAACGTTCTCTCGCTCTTCTTCAAAGGCACTGGCAGTTAAAGCAATAAGGACAGTTTCTTGGTTGTTAGGGCGTTCTCTAATATATTTAGTAGCTGTGTAGCCGTCCATGATGGGCATTCGCAGATCCATGAAAATCAGGTGGGGCAACCAACTCTCCCACAGTGAGATTGCCTCAACTCCCTGTGTTGCTTCTCTCACCTCAAAGCCAATGGAAGTAAGGATATCGACTAACAAGCGGCGATTTTCTGCTAAATCTTCAACGACAAGAATGCGGTAAGTCGGTTGTCCGGGAGCTAAACTAATTACTCTTTGATTAATTGATTTTGGGGGTAAGGATTCTGCTTGAGGTAACTGTACACCAATCTCAAAGGAAAAAGTGGTACCTCGGTTCAAAGTGCTTTTAACGCGAATTTGACCGCCCATGAGTTTGACGAGTTTTTGACTGATCGCTAAACCAAGCCCAGTGCCTTGACTCAAATTATTCCCAGCTTCGGCTTGCACGAAAACCTTAAACAATTTATCAATTTCTGTTGGCGAAATTCCCACACCTGTATCCTCGATTTCAAAACATAGGTGACAGGAGGTTTTATCTCTTTGTCCTGCTCTTACCCGTAGCGTGACGCTTCCTTGGTTGGTAAACTTAATCGCATTCCCGAGCAGATTGACCAAGACTTGATAAAGTTTTTTCTCGTCGCTATGCACAAATTGAGGAATGTCGGGACCTAGCTGGAAAATTAGTTGCAATTCTTTAGATTGAACTTTAACTTGGAACATTTCTTCAATAGAAGCTAGCAAATTTATCAAATCAAAGTCAGAAAGATTGAGTGTCATCCGTCCGCTCTCTATTTTTGATAAATCTAAAATATCGTTAATCAAGTCCAATAAATGTCTACCGCTACGATTGACAATCTGTAAACGTTCTTGGAGAGAAGGAGTCAGATTTCTCTCATAGCTCATCAATTGGGTGAATCCCAAAATAGAGTTGAGCGGGGTGCGGAGTTCGTGGCTCATGTTGGCGAGGAAGACTGTCTTGGCTTGGTTTGCTTCAGTTGCCTGGTGAGATTCCAACTCAGCTTGTTTGCGATCGCTAATGTCAATTAAATATCCCAAAATTTCTACTGGTGTACCTGAATTATCTCGAATTAGCCTAAGCTGACCGAGCATCCAGCGATAAACCCCATCGGAGCGACGAAAACGGTATTCGTGGAAGTAAAAATCATTAACGAATAGATTTGCTAAGCCATTCAGCACTCGTTCTACATCATCGGGGTATAAGTGATTCACCCAAAATTTAGAATCTTCTAAAAACTCGCTGGTTTCGTAGCCCAATATATCTTTGATATTTTCGCTGATGAACGTTGCTCCATAATCGCCAGCAGGTTTACTGCTAAAAATGACCACGGGGCTGTAATTTAGAAGAAAGTTGAGACGATTTGTGGTAGCTTGTAAGGCTTGCTCAGCCAGTTTTAGCTCTGTTGCGTCCTCCTGAACGGCAACATATACAGTTCCGTATTCAGGATGATCAAACCTGGATGTATGAACTCTGCACCAAAAGAGAGTTCCATCTTTCTTTCTATTGTGGACTTCATATTTCGCTTCGCCGGTCTGTTCAATTTGAGTGACGATATCTAGAACGGTTATATCTGGTGTAAAATTTGTATCGACATAATTCAAGACACCAAGGGCTTGACCTGCGAGTTCGTCCTCTGTGTAGCCAAACATAGCGTCAAAGGTAGGATTGGTGTAGACGAGCATGAGGTCTGAGGCTTTGATTAAACACACTCCTCCTGCCATGTTATTCATGATAACGCTTTGAAGCTCTAGCGTCTTTTGAGCTTCTTTTCGAGCGGTAATGTCTTGGATCTGAGCAATAAAATGCAGTGAATTTCCCTGTCCATCTTGTACTAGCGAGCCATCAAGAAGAATCCAAATTATATGTCCTTGTTTATGGAAATACCGTTTTTCCAGTTGGTAAGTTGAAATTGTTCCTGCTAATAGTTGATTTGCATAACTAAGATCCGCGTCTAAATCATCAGGATGGGTAATGTCTTGGAAAGTTAACGCTAACAACTCTTCTGAGGAGTAGCCAAGAATCTGACATAAGGCAGGATTGACTTTAACCCAGTGCCCATCAAGTGAAACGATCGCCATCCCGATAGAGGCATCTTCAAACGCATGGCGAAACTGCTCTTCACTGTTTCGTAAAGCCATTTCAATTTGTTTGCGATCGCTAATATCGCGCATAATAACAGTAAATACCGTTTCGTCTCCCATTTCCAGCTTAGAAATAGAGGCTTCAGCCGAAAACTGCGTTCCATCTTGACGACGACCCAAAATCTCGCCTCGTTCTCCCATCCTTCGCGCTCTGGTAGAAGACTGTGCAAATTGTTTGATATGCTGCGGATGTGCATCTCTAAACTGTTCTGGCAGCAGTAAATTCAGTGGCTTCCCTAAAATATCCTTAATTTTATAGCCAAACATCTTTTCGGCCCCTTGATTAAACAGGGTAATGCGTTGAGTGCGATCGACTGAAATAATTGCATCATTGGCGATTTCTAGAATTCCCGCAAAACGAGCCTGCGATTTTTGTAAAGCATCTGTTCTTTCAGCGACAAGAATTTCTAAAGTTTCGTTAAGTTTTTTAATTTCTTTTTCCGCTTTTTGGCGCCTGTAATCTATCTGGTTTAAAGAGCGAGCCGTCCCCAAGATCAGAATTGAGAACGTGACAACCATAACAGTTGAACGCAATGTATAGCCAAAATTAACGTTATACCAGCCTAAATTTTGTCCCTGAAGAGTCAACCAGTTCAGTGTCACTGGAAAGATTGTCCCCCAAGGCAGCAACCACCGAACCATTACTCCCCCCACCAGAGGACTGTTTACTACTTGCATTAATCCTTGTTTGGGGCGGAGCCATAAAATTCCTCCATAGAGGATGAAAAAGGTGGCGATCGTGTTTACGGGTTGAGTCGTCGTAATTGTGGCCAAACGTTCAAGAATATCGACATGGAATAGGTGTGCAAATAAAGCTAGTAAAGAAATTAAAGTTGCAACACTACTAAAAATCTGAGCAAACCAAGTATAGCGTTGGGAGTTTTGCCCTAAGAGTAACAGTGCTAGTCCCATCAGCACAAAATTTAGGGCGGTATTTAGTCCCATTCTTCCCGGATAAGGAGTCGCTGAAGACACGAAATCTGGGAAAAGCCACTCATCAATACCCAGTTTCCAACCAAAAATATACTGGATCAGCGTCAGCATACCGAGGATGATTATGAATCCTGCCATCCATTGAGCGATGCAATTGTGCAGTCGGGTTCTTTGGTACTGCAACAATCTCAAAGACACTCCAGCCAGCAAAAAGCAAATTGCCGTGTTTGCTTTCATGGTCGAAGTCATACCGGGAAAACCGCTTTTGAGTAGCGAGATGTCAAATTGCCAACCAAGCAGCACGAGACACCCGATCGCAATGACGAGTAGACTTGCCATGTGAGAAATCCGCTTGCTCATAAATCGGCTGCTTGGGTTGAAATACTCTTCTTCTGATGTTAGGCGAAGCGAAGAAGGGCAACCACGGGGGGACTGCCCCTAACCGAACTATTCAGATTTTGTATGGTGGCGCCCCCTTGCCAGCCCAATATCTCCGGGATCGTAGAACTTCTTTCTGCGTAAAGTCACCTTTATAACCTAATAATTCAACTATACTATTTGTGCATATGTTTATATTCCTCTAGCAGGAAACTAGGGAAATGAGTATGATTGTCCATAGAACTAGCGATAGGGTTAGCGATCGAGCCACAAACTACCGAGGCAATATTTTAATTGTTGACGATCTGCCTGATAACCTGCGTCTGCTAAGGGATACTTTGAGGGAAGAGGGTTATAAAGTTCGCAGTGCTATAACAGGGGCAATGGCGCTCAGAGCCGCCCAATCGCCATCGACGGAGTTAATATTACTAGACATTAAATTGCCTGATATTGATGGTTATGAAGTTTGCCGAAAATTAAAATCTGACGAGCGCACTGCCGACATTCCCATAATTTTTTTGAGTGCGCTAAGTGAAACCTTTAATAAGGTACAAGGGCTTGCTGCTGGAGGGGTAGATTATATTGCTAAGCCATTTCAAGT
This sequence comes from Microcoleus sp. Pol8_D6, assembly GCF_036700965.1. Classification (NCBI taxonomy): domain Bacteria; kingdom Bacillati; phylum Cyanobacteriota; class Cyanophyceae; order Oscillatoriales; family Microcoleaceae; genus Microcoleus; species Microcoleus sp. Pol8_D6. Next base: position 7,132 of record NZ_JAUBPW010000072.1, read on the forward strand.
CGAAGAAGTATTAGCTCGTGTCGAAACCCACCTAACGATCCGAAGGCTGCAACAAAGACTGCAAGAGCAGAATTTATGTCTGTTGACCGAAATTGAAGAACGGCAACGTCTCGAAGAGTCTCTCTTTGCCGAAAAGGAATTGGCTCAAGTGACACTGCAATCCATTGGCGATGCGGTCATTACTACTGATGCCCAAGGTAGGGTGAGATATTTCAATCCTATAGCTGAGCGACTGACAGGCTGGAAAACTCATGAGGTTCAAGGAGTTCCTTTCTCTACAGTCTTCCTAATTGTCGATCAAGTAACGCGACAGCCAGTAGAGAATCCTATAAACAAGGCTCTATTAGAGGAGCGAATTGTGACCTTAGCTAACAATACTATTCTAATTGCCGATGATGGAACCGAGTATCCCATTGCTGACTCGGCAGCACCGATTCGAGACCGCCAAGGTCAAATTATCGGGGCAGTAATCGTCTTTCATGATGTTACTGAATCGCGCTATCTCACCCGTCAGCTCTCTTGGGAAGCCAGTCACGATTCCCTAACGGGGTTGATCAACCGTCGAAGATTTGAGCAGCACCTAATTGAGGCGATCGCCTCTAGTAAAGATAGCAATCACCAGCACGCTCTCTGTTATTTAGATTTAGATCAGTTCAAAGTCGTTAACGATACCGTAGGTCATATTGCTGGCGATGAGCTACTGCGCCAAATCACCGGACTTATTCAACAGGGAATCCGTGCTAATGATATGCTGGCTCGCTTGGGAGGTGATGAATTTGGTATTTTGCTCACTCAATGTTCGCTCTCTCAAGCAACCCAGATTGCGGAAAACCTCAAAGACCTAGTGCATCACTTTCGGTTTATTTGGAATGGCAAAACATTTATCATCGGAGTCAGCATTGGAGTTGTTGCTATTGACCAAACAAGCCAAGATTTGAGGGAGCTTCTGGGAGCGGCTGATGCAGCTTGTTATGCTGCCAAAGCCAGAGGCCGCAACTGTGTTCATATTTATAGTCTAGATGATAGCGAACTAATTAAACAACGTGGTGAAAGGCAGTTGATTTCCCAAATCAGCCGAGCGCTGGAAACCAATCGTTTTTGTCTCTACTACCAAAAGATTGTCTCTATTACCTCTAAACCATTAGTAGAGCATTATGAAATTTTGATTAGAATGCTAGACGAAAATGGAACAATAGTATCTCCAAATCTGTTTATTCCCGCTGCCGAGCGTTACGGCTTGATAACTGATATCGATTGTTGGGTTGTCGAAACTTTTTTCTCGAACTATCACAAGTTGCCGGAGAAAGATGTTCTTAGTCAAGGCTTGTATACGATCAATCTTTCTGGGGCTAGCATTAGTAACAATCAGTTTATGAGGTTTTTAATCGAACAATTTTCTCGCTACCAAGTCCCGCCACACACCATTGGTTTTGAAATCACGGAAACCGCAGCTATCGCGAACTTTGAGCAAGCCAGATATTTCATGAGCGAACTCAAAAAAATTGGGTGTTGCTTTGCTTTAGATGATTTTGGCAGTGGGTTGAGTTCCTTTGCGTATCTGATAAATTTACCAGTTGATTATCTAAAAATTGATGGTGCTTTTGTCAAGAATATTAGTCAGAATTTGATTTCTCAAGCGCTGGTTGAAGGCTTTAATCGTATTGCCCATGCGATGAATCTTGAAACTATAGCTGAGTTTGTCGAAGACGAGACTATTTTAGAAAAATTGCGGGAGATAGGAGTAGATTATGCTCAGGGTTATGGGGTCGCCCGCCCCGTACCTATTAATTTTAATCGCTAGCGAGCGCCCTCAGCCAGCGAACCCATTGCCTCACGCCTGCGTCCTGTCTGGAGGCCTCCAAGAGTCGATCGCCCGCTGCTACAAGGCTGGCTCAATTTGCTGTGTCACATTGAGATCGAATGTGCTGTAATTGTAAAGGATTGAGTGTTCTACTGGAAATAAACCGGAAAATTTGCCATGAAAGCAGTTGCGTTCGATCGCTACGGTTCAGCCGAGGAATTGCAGTACCGAGAATTGGAAAAGCCGATCGCCAAATCCAACGAATTGTTAGTGCGAGTTCGCGCTAGCAGCGTCAATCCCGTAGACTGGAAAATCCGGCAAGGACACCTGCAACTATTAACAGGATTTAGCTTTCCTCGAATTGTCGGTTCTGATATATCGGGAGTTGTGGTGGAAGTCGGCCGGGAAGTCACCACATTTCAACCCGGAGATGAAGTTTATACTTTCTTAAATCCCATCAGTGGAGGTGCTTGCGCCGAATACGCGGTCGTGGCAGAATCGGATGCGGCAATTAAACCGAAAAACATCACTCATGCAGAAGCAGCAGCAGTACCGATCGCAGGTTTAACTGCTTTGCAATCGCTCAGGGATTTGGGTCAAATCCAAGCCGGAAATAAAGTATTGATTAACGGCGCTTCCGGCGGAGTCGGCACTTTTGCCGTGCAAGTTGCGAAAGCAATGAATGCGGAAGTAACGGGAGTTTGCAGTGCTAAAAATAGAGAATTGGTCAAGAGTTTGGGAGCCGATTTTGTCCTGGATTACGCAGAAATTGACTTTACTCAACAGACCGATAAATATGATATAATTTTGGATGCTGTCGGGACAAGAACATTTGCTGAATGCGAAAAAGTGCTGCAACCAGAGGGAGTTTATATCTCGACTTTGCCGAGTTTAGACAACCTCGCACCGATGTTAACAAGCTGGTTTTTATCTGGTAAAAAAGCTAAATTAATTGTCGCCAATGCCAACACCAGCGATTTAGGGGCTTTGCGGGAGTTAATAGAATCCGATAAAGTTGAGCCGATTGTCGATCGCACTTACAGCTTAGCAGAAGTAGCAGCAGCCCACGCTTACAGCGAAACGGGCCGCGCGATCGGCAAAATTGCGATCGTCATTGAATAATGAAGGCACGACACGGATTTTGACACCGCTACACGGATTAATTATCGATCATTCCTTCTACTGCTGATGTCAGAATAAAGAATGAAGAAGGAAGTCGGAGCAATTATGAAATAACTATTCTCAATTTCCAATTTCCAATTAATTACCACTTTCCAATTACCCCTTTCCTCTTCCCAATACCCCTTACCAATTACCCATTCCCTATGACTGCTCCCTCAAACTTGGAGACATCCGAACAAGGTTCAGAGAACACCCTCGAAGCAATTAGCTCCGAAAACAGCATTGCACCAATCGCCGGCGGTGCGATGGGTTCTCGCAACTTAGAAAACGAATTTCTCGACGAACTTCCCGACGAAGTTGAAATGTCTTTATTCGATCATTTAGAAGAATTGCGACAGCGACTTTTCTACTCGCTAATTGCAGTAGTAATCGCTGTAATCGGTTGCTTTTTCACAGTTAAACCAATCGTGCAACTGCTAGAAGTACCGGCCGGCCCCGTCAAGTTTCTGCAACTAGCTCCCGGCGAGTATTTCTTTGTTTCTATCGAAGTAGCCGGATACAGCGGTTTGCTCATCGCCAGTCCGTTTATTTTTTACCAGATAGCGCTGTTTGTTCTCCCCGGCTTGACTCGCAAAGAACGCAGGTTGCTGGGGCCGGTGTTTTTAGGTTCGAGTTTCCTATTTTTGGGCGGTTTAGTATTTGCTTACATCGCTCTGATTCCGGCGGCGCTGAATTTCTTTGTTACCTATGGGGCAGATGTTGTAGAGCAGTTGTGGTCGATCGACAAATACTTTAAATTTGTGCTGCTGTTAATGTTCAGCACCGGCTTAGCTTTTCAAATCCCGATTCTCCAAGTATTGCTCGGTGTTTTGGGCATAGTTTCTTCCAACCAAATGCTCTCCGGCTGGCGTTATGTAGTCTTGGGAGCGGCAGTTTTGGGAGCGGTTTTAACGCCTTCTACTGACCCTTTAACGCAAAGTCTTTTAGGAGGTGCGGTGCTGAGCTTGTATTTTGGCGGGGTTGGTTTGGTGAAGCTTTTAGGACGCTAAAAACTTCACAGAAAGATCGATCGACTTGCCGACAAAAAAATATAGAGACGCGATCGCCCGCGCCTCTATAATCACTAAAAGTTAAAATTCCACACCAAAGTTTTGTCAAAACTTTGACTACATTCGGAACTGTTCTACTTCGGGAGTGTAGCCGATCGGCAAAATGTAATCCAGATTCTCGTGGGGACGAGCAATTATGTGATACGATAGCAACTTTCCGCCATCGACCTTTTTAACTGATTCAATTCCAGCAGCAACGGCTGCTTGCACTTCAGAAACATCTCCTCGCACTATAATTGTCCAGTAGGCGCGGGTTATTTTCTCATAGCGAACTAAAGTAACACGGGCTGCTTTCACCATTGAGTCCGCAACTTCTACTGCAGCGGGAAATCCTAAGACTTCAACCATTCCCAGTGCAACACCCATTACAACATTCTCCTAAATTTCACAAGATATCTGACACTCATTGTATGTGAAATTGTTGACAGAAATTGCTTCGGATGATTTTGGTAAGCTAGAAGTCCGATCGCCCAAAATTTAAAAAGCCCCTAAAAAGCCCCAGAAACTGTTGCGGTATTTAAATCCCACAGTTGGGGGCGCGCAGCAAAGCCCGCCACACAAGACTTTGAATCAAAACAACTGTGCAAATTAGATGCGCCACAGCTTAGTTTCTCACCAGCAGCAAGTCGTATGACAAGCTCGCCGATCGATTTTCGGGACTTTGGGCTCAACTAATCCAGCCGCGGCGCGACACAAAACTTTAGGGAACTCCCCCAGATCCCGGCTGTGGAGTCAATCTAAAATCTAAAATCTAAAATCTAAAATCGACTGACTGATTCAAAACTCGTCTAGCAACCACTCCGAGGCTCTTTCACCCAAATCTAGAGGAACGCTGACAGCTTTGCCCAAACGGGGGCGATCGCGAGTAGTCACGATATATTCTCTCACCTGTTCTGTGCTCCCCCAGCCGTTGAGGTAATTGGCCACCGCATCCAAATGCTCGAAATAATCAGCCTCCGTCATCGGAAAAGATGCCTGTTCTAAATATTTCCACATAACTTGCACAAAAATCTTGCCCCGTGTTCGCCGCAATCTGATATCGTAAGACTTTCCCCATTTTTCTAGCAGTAGCTGGTGTAAATCCTGGCCCGTCATGGTTGCTCCTGAGTTAATCCATTAAACAATAAAAGACAAAGTTCAAAAAATGTAATAATACTCTAATAAAGGCTGGAAGGCGCATTCTTAAAAGGAATTTTCGCGGCCTAAAATTTGTGCGAGCAGATTAACGGCAATTATCCTCCTTCCTCTGCACGTACAGGTTCGCTAACAGCTAACAAACAAACGTAACTTAAAACCGTAAAGGCAGGTCATGGCTCAATCTTCTGCTGGAAATCCCGATGTCCCCGATATGGGGCGTCGCCAATTTATGAATTTGCTGACGTTCGGTACAGTCACAGGTGTTGCACTGGGCGCACTCTATCCCGTTGTCCAATATTTTGTTCCTCCGTCGAGTGGGGCAGTTGGGGGCGGAGTGACAGCTAAAGATGCTTTGGGTAACGACATCATCGTTAGCGAATATTTGGCTTCGCACCCTGCGGGCGATCGCAGCTTAGCCCAAGGTCTCAAAGGCGACCCCACCTATGTTGTGGTGAAAGAAGACCAATCTATAGCCGACTACGGCATCAATGCAGTCTGCACTCACTTGGGTTGCGTCGTGCCTTGGAATGTTAGCGAAAACAAGTTTATCTGTCCTTGCCACGGTTCTCAATACAATAATGAGGGCAAGGTGGTGCGCGGCCCCGCGCCTTTGTCTCTGGCCCTGGCCCACGCCACTGTCGCAGATGACAAGATTGCTTTTACAACTTGGACAGAAACAGATTTCCGCACCGGCGAAGCACCTTGGTGGTCTTAAACTATTTTGGATTTTAGATTTGAGATTTTAGATAGGGGGTGAATGGTGAAAACCACAGATAATTGCATCCCTAAAGCAGTCTAATAATCCAAAGTCCAAAATCCAAAATCCAAAATCCAAAATCCAAAATCCAAAATTGTCTGACCTTTGAGATTGAATACTCTAATGCCACAAACTAATTTATCTGCGATATTTCGCCGCAGTGCCAGGACGATCGCGAAAACAGCCTTAATTGCGATCGCAGCCGCAGGATTTTTCCTCACCAGCGACATCGCACTTCCCCAAGCAGCTTTTGCTTACCCTTTCTGGGCTCAGCAAACAGCACCCGCTACTCCCCGCGAAGCCACAGGTCGCATTGTTTGCGCTAACTGTCACCTCGGTGCAAAACCGACTGAAGTTGAAGTACCGCAATCTGTTTTGCCTGACACAGTGTTTGAAGCTATTGTCAAGATTCCCTACGATACTAGCGTGCAGCAAGTTGTCGGCGACGGCAGCAAAGGTGGCTTGAATGTGGGTGCAGTTGTGATGTTGCCCGAAGGTTTCAAGATTGCTCCCGCTGACAGAATTCCCGAAGAAATGAAGGAAAAAGTCGGTGATCTTTACTTCCAACCTTACAGCGAAACCCAAGAAAATATTGTTTTAGTGGGCCCAGTACCGGGAGAACAGTATAAAGAATTGGTATTCCCAGTTTTGTCCCCGAATCCGGCAACTGACAAGTCCGTTCACTACGGCAAATACCAAATTTATGTTGGTGGCAACCGCGGTCGCGGTCAGGTTTATCCTACTGGCGAAAAAAGCAATAATACTGTTTACAATGCTTCGGTAGCTGGCAGCATTTCTAAGATTGCTCAACCGGAAGCTGGCGGTTATGAAGTGACAATTCAACCTGCTGAAGGTGCAGCCGTTGTTGATACGATTCCCGCAGGCCCAAAACTGATTGTTACTGAAGGACAAACAGTTGCAGCAGGCGAACTTTTGACAAACAATCCTAATGTGGGCGGCTTCGGTCAAAAAGACGTGGAGATTGTGCTGCAAAGTGCCGATCGAGTTAAAGGATTGATGGCTTTCGTGGCTATAACCATGCTGGCTCAAATCATGCTGGTTCTCAAGAAGAAACAGGTCGAAAAAGTTCAAGCTGCTGAAATGAATTTCTAAACGCGGCTGTAATTAGTTGGGTAAGGTGTTCTATGCACACCCAACTATTAGGTAAGTAGGGCGGGGAATACCCGCCTTATTCTTTGATAAATAACCAGTAAAATAATGTTAATTGATGAGAAGATAGTTGAAGTAGGCCCGCTGAAATGGTTTTATCGGGAAACAAATCCGGTTAACGAAACTGGTAAGCCGCCCGTACTGCTGCTGCACGGTTTGCCGTCCCAGAGTTTTACCTGGACTGTAATGATGCCGGACTTGGCTGCACAGGGATTTAGATCGATCGCCCCTGATTGGGTGGGCTACGGGCGATCGACAAAACCAGACAAGCGCGACTTTGCCTACACTCCCGATGCTTTTGTTGACGCCCTCGCTAGCTTTATTCAAGCTATAGAATTAGACCGCTTTTCCCTCGTTGTCCAAGGATTTTTAGCTTCAGCCGGCATTCAATACGCTTTACGCAATTCCGATAAAATTGAGCGTCTAGCCATCATAAATACACCAGTTTCAGCAGATATAAAATTGCCTTGGAAAATGCAGCAGTTGGGGCTGCCTTTTATTGGCGACATGATGACGCAAGACCCGCTTTTGGTTGACAGAACTCTCGAAGGTGGCAGCCGCCAGACGATATCAGACAAAGATTTAGATGTTTACCGCCGCCCGTTTTTGAAGAGTTCGGATGCAGGTCGATCGCTGATGAATACAGTCCGCAATATTCAATTGCCGCAGTCTATGGCCGAAATTGAATCCGGCTTGAAAGCATGGACTCGACCAACTTTATTTGTGTGGGGTTTGACAGATCCTTGGCTAAGTGTTGAACCCGCTCAAAAGCTAGTCGGTTCCCTGCAAAATGCAGAGTTAGTCACACTGGAACAAGCGGGGCATTATCCTCAAGAACATTGGTCAGAAAAAGTTGGCGATGCTCTGATAACTTTTCTGCGCCGCCAGGAGGTAAAATAATATTTTGTACATAACTCTCGGTGCTAGGTCAGTGAACCAGCTCTTCGCCGAGCTGCATTCCCAGCCTCTTCCAGAGAACGAGAAATCTAAAATCTAAAATCTAAAATCGATATGACTCGTCCCCGTTCAATTTTTGCCTTGATGATGGCGTTTTTGATGGCATTTCTGGTTAGTTGCAGCAGTGTCGAAGCAAAAGTTCCAACGACTTACACAGCAGCCCAGACCCAGCAAATTCAGCGCTATGTTCCTACCCTGACAGAGTTCCGATCGCGCATGGATAAACTGGGTACCCTAATTCAAAACCGAAATTGGGTTGATACCAGAACTTACATTCACGGGCCTCTAGGCGACTTACGCAACACCATGAAAACCGTCTCTGCGAGTTTGTTGCCTAGTTCTCAACAACAAGCTGTTGATTTAACTAAGAGTTTGTTTGCCGATTTGGTTGACATTGATATTGCTGCTAAAAACCTTGACTATGCAAAAGTCACGGCTAGCTATCAAAAAGCGGTCAATGATTTCGATACCTTCTTGCAGCTAATTCCTAAAGCTTAATAACTTTTGGGCTTGGCATAGGGTACACACGGTTCACCGAGAAGATAATGTGCTCCGTGTGCACCCCACAAAAAACTACCCGAAACTTCTATAAAATCTAAAATTTAAAATCTAAAATCTAAAATATAAAATTGAATGATTCGCGTTGCAATTATTGGTTGCGGTATTATTGGGGCTTCGATCGCCTTTGAACTAAGTCAATTTCCCGAACTGCAAGTTACTGTATTCGACAAACAGCCTCCCGCACAAGGTTCTACTGGCGCGGCACTCGGTGTTTTGATGGGAGTTATCAGCCACAAAACTAAGGGTAGAAATTGGCATTTGAGGGAAACCAGCCTTCAGCGCTACGAAACTTTGATTCCAGAATTGGAAGCAGTTACGGGGCGAAAAATTCCTTTTAACAAACAGGGAATTTTAATGCTTTGTTCGGAGGGAGAAGATTTAAGTAAGTGGGAAAAGTTGATAGCCACTCGCGAGTCTCAAGGTTGGCAATTGGAACTTTGGGATGTGGAACGAGTGCGCGATCGCTGCCCTCATCTCTCTTTAAACGATCGCATTATTGCTGCGATTTATTCGCCTCAAGACCGGCAAGTCGATCCGACGGCGCTAACTTTGGCTTTGGTTGATGCTGCTGAACGAAATGGGGCGATTTTTCAGTTTGGGGTGCCCGTTGAAGCAGCGGAGATTGCTGCTAGTTTGAAGTTCGATCGACTAATTGTGGCGGCTGGTTTGGGTTCTGCTGCTGTGACTGCCTCGTTAAATCAGTTGGTTGACATTCGCCCGGTGTTGGGACAAGCGCTGCATTTGCGATCGGCCAAGCCTTTAGGAAACCCAGATTTTAGCCCGGTAATTACTTGCGATGACGTTCACATTGTGCCTTTGGGCGATCGGGAATTCTGGGTGGGGGCGACGGTGGAGTTTTCCGAAAATAACGGGGAAATTCAGGCTAATGCTGATATGTTGGCGCAAGTGATGGCGAGGGCGAGTTTGCTTTGTCCGGGCTTAGCAGAAGCTGAAATCATCAGGAAATGGTCAGGATTGCGCCCGCGGCCGGAAGGGCGGCCGGCCCCAATTATCGAGACGCTTCCCGGTAACGATCGCGTTCTCATCGCCAGTGGGCACTATCGCAACGGTGTTCTGCTGGCCCCTGCAACAGCGCGATCGATTCGACAAATGATTTTGCAATAATTAACAAATGTTAATACAATCAATATAGCCATTCATATCTTACATCTAAATATGTCCGACAAACTTTTAGGTAAACCCCGCTCTTTGTGGCGAGTAATTTTGCTGTCTGGAGTCAGCTTGCTGCTATATTACGGATGGTACAAATGGATTATTCAAGAAGAATTGCGTCGCTATAACGGCAGCGGTTGGTCGGGAACCCTTTGCTTGCTTCCTTTTGTTTTAGGAGTAGCCGTCCCCCAAGCTTTGCGGATATTCGACCCTGACGTTCCCGGATGGTTTGGTTGGTTTTCCCTCCTCGGTATTGCTTGGATTTACATCGTACAGTTTAAACTTTACAACACAGTTAATGAATTATACCGCCAAGAAGGAATCAAAGAACCGCTAACAGTTTGGTGGATCTTTGTACCCGGTTTAAATTTAGTTGTCGGCTTGCGACAAATTCACTTTTTGAGCCAGTTTTGGGCGAGAAAACAGGGAATTGAAGTTAAGGATAACTTAGCCGAAAGTATTCCTTTTCTGTCAGCTAACGCTTAAGGGGAAACTTTTCGCACTGATATCATAAGTTTGTAGGGTGCGTCAGTAATCATAGCTCTATTTTCCAATCATTTAGCTGACGAACGCACCCTACAAGTTTATACTAAGACCAAAAAGTGGTTGGACGCGCGAAGAATTATGGCGCTAAGATGCGCCTCGGCGCACCTTAGATAATTAGGTTCTGCATCCATGAGTAAATTACCAGAACCGATTCGGCAAATCCGCCAAAATGAGTTTGAGTTCCGGTTCATTAACCCGCTTAATTGCTTTAGGAATACTTACCCACTGCCGCTTTCTCTTGCTAGCTTCCGGCCAAATTTCTAGAACTGCTTGGACTTGCATTAAAAATACTTCTACCTGACAAGTATAGCCGGATTTTTGATACTCGTAAGTTCCCAGCAAATCCGGGAACACTTTACCCAACAAACCTGCTTCTTCCCAAGCTTCCTTGGCAGCGGAATCTTGGGGAGTCATATCAGTTTCAATTAATCCTTTGGGAATCACCCAGCGCTTGCTAGCCGAAGAAGTAATCAGCATTACTTCAATTTGTCCGTCTTGAATGCGATAGGGAATTACCCCCGATTGATCAACCAGTAAAGCGATTTTTATACTCATAATTTCTGCATATTTCTGGCTGCAAAAGCTGCTGTAACCTCATGAAGAGTTTACAACTAAAAAATAAAAACAGCATCCTGATTCTCGACAATTGCAAAGTTGAGATAGCAATAAAGTGGATAATAAACATATTTGGCTTTTCCTGCTTGTCGAAAAGAGGAAATTCCCATGCACTCCCACTGAACAATAATATTATTATAATAACCAGGTGCAATCCTCTACCGACAAGCAGATAAAAGCCGATCGCCAATATCTGCCTTTATCTGGGCCGGTATGGGGTTTTACACCTAATCTTTCTTCGCCTTAGCCTCCAAATTTTCCATCCGACTCCTCAAATCTTGATTCTCCTTTTTCACCTGGTCTAATTCCTCCCGCAACTGCTTTACCGCTGCATCAGAACCAGCATTTTTCTGCACTCTTTGCACAGCTTCATCAGCCATGCGGCGGACGCGACCATCGGGAGTTTGGTCAGCTAAAGAACGCAAAATGCGAATTGCTTTCCGAGTTTGCATTTGTCCTAATCCGGCTACTACAGAGACTTGAGTCAAGAAAAACGTCTCTTTAGATAATTCTGCCAATCGCTGCAAAATCCGTTCTAAATTAACCTTCGTTTGACCACTCGAAATTGTGCCCAAAGATCGAATTGCAGCCAAGCGCAAAGCTTGCGGAGTACCGGCGGCTGTATATTTCAAAATTAGATTGAGCGCATCTTCAGAAGTTTTCATCTGGGCCAAACCTGCGATCGCACCCGATCGCACTACCTCATTCCACCCCTGACGCTCTTTCAGCACCAATTTTAACTCTTTGAGTACCTGTTCGTCGGTTGGTTTTTCGTCGGGGTTAGCTGCTGAGATTCCGCCAATAGCAGTCGCTGCTGCTGCTTCTACATAATAGCTGTCGTCGCCTTTTTCGACGATCGATCTCAGCGCTTTATAAGTTTCGTGAGTTTGGATTTTACCCAGCGCATTCACCACAGCGCGACGAACACGAGCATCTTTATCTTTTAAACCACTTACTAAACCTTCAAAAACTTGGTCGAGTTTAATTTCAACTAACTGACCGGCAACTTCGGCCCGTACTGCCCAGAACGGCTCTTTCTTGAGAACTTCTGACAGCATTTTCACCGCTTCCAGTCCTCCCTTTTTCGCCAAAGCTTGGGCAGCATAAATCCGCGAAACCGGGTCGGAATCGAACTGCAACTGAGCTTTGAGTTCCGTCATTCCATACTCTAAAACAACAGTTTTTAAATATTTATTGCCGACATCAAAACTGATAAAAGCAGGCTTGTTTTCGAGAGGAAAATAGAAGCTTTGCTCGCGCTCATGCACTCGGACTGTGAAAGTTTTTAGGTTCGAGGTTGAAGGTACTGAACTGTCATCGTCTGCTTCTTTTTCCGGCTTGTAACCGAAGCCGATCGGTATTTTTAGATCGAATATATCTTTGCTGTTGCCGTTGCCGTTGCCATTTTTGCTGTCTTTTACCTGAGTTTGCGTTACAGTAACTTTGGCTAGTTTGTTATCTCCGTCCCAAGAATAAGCAACCTTATAATCTGGATGACCGCCACGATAAACGTACTGGTCAAACAAAAACATGAGATTGCGACCAGTAGCTTTTTCTATCGCCCTGAGCAAATCGATGGTTTCTACAGTTTTGTGAGCGTTATCCCGCACAAAAGTGTGAATTGCTTTATAAAATAATTCGTCGCCCAACTCGGCGCGAATCATGTGATAAACGCAAGCACCTTTTTCGTACAAATGGCGATCGTACAATTCAATGGCTTCGCGGTAAACGTGAGTAACGATCGGGCGCCGATAGCGGGAACTGTCTTCCGCTAAATAATTGCGGGCTTCATTTAACATATAGTAAGCCGCTTCTTCTTTGCCGTATTCTTTGTCAGTCCACAGCACCTCAGAATAAGAAGCCATACCTTCTTTCAGCCAAGCGTGAGACCAATGTTTAATTACTACTAAATCACCGAACCACTGGTGAGCCAATTCGTGGGCAACTAAGCTTTCAGTGCCACGATTGTCGAGGCTGGCGCGTTCGTCTAACAAACACCTATCTGTCAGCAAAGTTGTCGAAGTATTTTCCATACCGCCGAAGATGAAATCATCGACGCAGACTTGAGCGTATTTGGGAAAAGGGTAAGGATAGCCAAATGCTTTAGAGAAGAATTCAATCATTTGAGGGGTTTTTCCCATGCTGCGCTTAGCGTCTGCTTCGCGGCTTCTTTCCACGTAATAATTAACTGGTTTGCCGTTCCATTCGTCTTTGATTTCGGCAAAATCTCCGACTGCTAAGGTCATTAAATAAGTCGGGTGTACCTGGGTTTGCGACCAGTGATAAATTTTATCGTCGCCGTCGTTTTTTGTACTAATTAATTCGCCGTTGGAAATAGCAAAGAGTTCTCTCGGAACTTGGACTCGAATTTCCGAAGTAGCGAGTTGTCCAGGATAGTCGAAACAGGGAAACCAGAAGCGGGAATCTTCGTCTTCGCCTTGAGTCCAAACTTGTGTTGGTTTGTCTGGATAGTGTTTGTCCGGGCCGACGAAATAAAGGCCGCGCTGGGGTTTTTCGACCGAGTATTCGATGGCAATTGTAATTGGTTGGTAAGCTTCTGTTGGTTCGTGTAGTTGAATTTGCAGAACTTCGCCATCGCTGTCGAAATTTTGCTCAAGTTCGCCGACTTTTACTGATTTAATATTGAGGTTTACCGCATCTAAGGTTAATTTGTCAATACCGCTGCGGACTGGATTGATGCGGATGCTACAAGTGCCATGAAAGCTTTGTTTGGGAATATTGAGCACTAAGTCGAGGAAAATGTGCTCTACTTGACCAGGGCGATCGGGGTTGTAGTGTGGTCTGGCGCCGGGCATCTCGAAGGATTTGTGACCGTTTTCAGAATCAAAGTAAGTGTATGACATTGTGATGGCAAAGTTGTGAGTCGATCGGCGATCGCTGGCAGCGCAGATCCGGCTGAACTGCCAGCTTATTTATAGAGTAGCGCGTCCTAGCTGCTGTTGTCGCTAACTTGTTAAAAACTGGGTCGAGCGTTGACGGGATGGAAAATATGATTTTTTCGCTACAATATCAGCAAGGTTAATGTCTGCAATCATCAGCCTGTAATTGAAATTCAGAGGGAAATCTGTATGACAGCTACACTATCAGTTCCCAATTCCATCGAGTCTTGGCTTGGCGACGAAGCCGAAGACTTACTCACCCATCAAGCAAAAGTTTCTAAAGATTTGTTGCACTTGCCGGGCCCGGATTGGGTCGATCGCATTTTTGCTCAAACCGATCGCTCTCCTCAAGTTTTGCGATCGCTTCAGCAACTCTATTCTAGCGGACGCTTGGCGAATACTGGCTATTTATCCATCCTGCCAGTAGACCAAGGAATCGAACACTCGGCCGCCGCTTCCTTTGCACCGAATCCTATCTATTTTGACAGCGAAAATATCATTAAATTAGCAATTTCGGCTGGCTGCAATGCTGTCGCGACAACGCTGGGAGTTTTGGGAAGCGTATCTCGCAAATACGCGCATAAAATCCCTTTTATTGTCAAGCTAAATCACAACGAGTTGCTAACTTATCCCAATCAATTCGACCAAATAATGTTTGCGACCGTCGAGCAAGCTTGGAATTTGGGAGCAACAGCAGTTGGAGCAACAATTTATTTTGGTTCCCCAGAATCGACGCGACAAATCCAAGAAGTCAGTCAGGCTTTTGCTCACGCTCACGAATACGGAATGGCGACAATTCTGTGGTGCTATCTCCGCAACGATATCTTTAAACAAGACAAAGATTATCACGTTGCAGCCGATTTAACCGGGCAAGCAAATCACTTGGGAGTGACAATTCAAGCTGACATTATCAAGCAGAAATTGCCCGAATGCAATAACGGTTACGAAGCTGTTGCTAAAGCTAGTGGTCACAGTTACGGCAAAACCGATAAGCGTGTTTATTCGGATTTGACAACGGATCACCCGATCGATCTAACTCGCTATCAAGTGCTCAACTGTTATGCGGGAAGGATGGGTTTAATTAACTCCGGCGGTGCTTCCGGGAAAAGCGATTTTGCAGAAGCAATTCGCACGGCGGTAATCAACAAGCGCGCTGGGGGCTGCGGCTTAATTTCCGGCCGCAAAACTTTTCAGCGTCCTTTTGAAGAAGGCGTAAAATTGTTCCACGCCATTCAAGATGTTTATTTGTCGCCAGAAATCTCGATTGCCTAAAAATTTACCGCACAGAGATTGGCCTCAATATCACAACCTAAACCTAGGGTGCCGTAGGCGCACAAATCCCCCTAAACGTAGGGTGCACACTCTGCACCTTACGTGATTAAAATTCCTTAATATAAGTTGCAACTTAGCTGTAATATTAATACGAGCTGAAAATATATAGAGACACAGTATACAATTTAAAAATGCCCCACAGCCTTGTTTTAAACCTGCTGCCAGTTGCACCAATTCCATCCCAGTTTTTAACGGGGCGGCATCTCCACGCTTTGTTTTTGAACCTTGTGAGTGCTGTAGATAGCGATTTGAGCGCCTACCTGCACGATCAATCTCATGAAAAAGCTTTCACTTTAAGCCCGTTTCAAGTAAGCAGAAAAGAGGCTTACAAAAGCAGCACACCCCAGCCACAGAAGAGAGTTTTGCCTCCGGCTTCCCGCACAATATCTCCGGCTGTACAGTGGGAACACAAGCAAGCAATTCAGGAAAATACGCCGATTTGGTGGCGAATTTCTCTGCTTGATGACGGTTTGTTCGATCGCCTCACTCAACTTTGGCAGCAACTTAATTTCGAGCGCCCTTGGCATCTAGGGCCGACAAATATATACATTACTAATATTTTGAGCGAACCGCAATCAAGCCAGCCTTGGGTAAACTTTTGTACTTACGCCGAATTGTTCGATAGAGCTTCGGAAACTGAGCGTCAAATTGCTTTTAGTTTTTGCACTCCTACTAATTTTCGGCAAGGTGTATACGATAGTGCTATGCCCACTCGTGAGAGTATTTTTGGCAGTTTAGCTAATCGCTGGAACAAGTACAGCACGATTGCGATCGAGCCTACTTTCACAGAAGCTATTTTTCCCAGTTTCTTCGATATCCGAACCGAAGTTTGTACGGATTCTCGCAGTAAATTTATTGGCTGCGTCGGCGATATTAGTTACCGAATTATGGGAGATATAGCTCCTGCTACTATCAAGCAAATTAACACTTTAGCCGATTTTGCGCTTTACAGCGGAGTCGGGCGAAAAACGCCCATGGGAATGGGAATGACGCGCCGATTGCAGGTTTTGTAATTATTCACTTTTGGGCTGAATTTCACTGACTATTTCATAAACATTTGTGTCTGGTATTTTCGCAAACAAAGGCGTCATCTGCTTCAAGATTTCCTGATAAGCTTCGCTTTGATTGGCTGCCATATCTTCTACGCTTTCCCAAAAAATGATGGCAATACCTTTGTCTGTATTGGGCAATTGCAGCAGGTATGCTCCCTTAAAACCTGTGGCATAAGTTGCCACGGCTTTTTCAAAAAGTTGTTCTGCCGCTTCAAATTTTCCGGGTTTAAATTCGCCAATGGCAACGTAGGCAAACTGATGTCTGAGAAAGTCTAGAAATTCTGACATATCTTTTTCCTCACTTAATAGCGATACAGCAAGTTATATTTTACCCGATTGCCCGAAATTTGTGAACTGCACAGGTTGGATTTTCGCGCTTAGCTCATCGGCGGATTTATTAATTACACGTAACTGCGATCGCCACTCAAATAGATTTTTTTTGATTCAGGCGTCTCAAATCAGCGATTAAATAGTTTATTTAATCGCTGATTTGAGACGTTCACAATCCTAGGTACGCCGGAGCAACTTCTAGCTCTAGTAGACAAGGTAAAGCTACTGATAACCCAATTATTTTGGTGACTGCGAGCATACACAAAGCAGTAAAAAGTAGCTAGTCAAAAGCGGTTTTTTGCAATAACCCTATTGAATTATTTAAAACTAACCTGTAACAATTATAACAGAGCAATAAAAACCAAGTAAAGAGCTAGGTCAAACAAATGAAAAAAATATTAGTAATTGAAGACGATAACTTAATCCGAGAAACCGTATTAGAACTTCTGGAATCGCGCGGTTTTGAAGCTGTCGGCGCGGAAAATGGAAAAGTTGGTATCCAGTTAGCTGCCCAAATTCCCGATTTAATTTTGTCTGATGTCATGATGCCGGAACTCGACGGTTTTGAAGTATTCGCAGCCGTGCGATCGCAGCCTGCAACCGCCAGCATTCCGTTTATTTTTATGACAGCCTCCGAAATGGAAAAAGCCCTGGAACTCAAAGCAGACGGCTATCTCAAGAAACCTTGCAGCCTCGCAGAAATGCTCGCGGCGATCGCAACTCAACTAGAAAAACCGACAGTTACCAACCCAAAATATCAAAAAGTACAGGACAATTCTGCGCCATCAAATCTTAGCTTGGGCGCCAGGAATCAAAAATCTCGGTTTGAGATTGCCTCGGTTTGCTGGCAATGACGCTCAAAGTAACGTTATGGATACATAAGTTGAGGGAATTTCAAATTGGTTCCCTCCAGGGGTGGCTTAGACTGGGTATGTTGAATTTGGTTAAATATTTATGAACGCACAACCCAAAGGCCGCCTAGTTTGGAACCACTCTACCCACCTTCCCGGTTTGATACCAATTTTAGAGCGCCTCACCCTAAAAATCGGCATTCAAACAGTCACTCCGGGAGTCATCAACAAAGTTAAAGGACACATCCCCCGCATGACATTAAGAGTGTCAGTACCCATCCGCGGGGGATTTAAAATCATCGCCAGACAGGGCAAAACCGTACAAGAAGTCTTTATATTAACCACTCTCAGTCAAGGGGACTTGGAAGAGACGATCGCCCAAACCCTACCCAAGTGACAATATTTTCTTAGCAAGCAAAGCCCGGGCTTTCACCGAAGTAGTTTCATCGGTTTGGGTGATTTCCTCAAGTCTGGCAGAAACTTCCGCTAACCAATCCGGTTTAACAGTCGCAGCAGCCGCCAAAGCTTGCAAACCCCCCGCTGCTGCGTAGCGAACCACCCATTCTGGATCGCGGGACGCTTGCAGCAGCGTTTTCACAGCGCGAAGTTGAGCATCTGCAATTTGTTCTGCCGGCATCAGTTCCCAACAAATCGTCCCCAAACCCCTAGCGGCCGCCCGCCGCACGCTCAAAGCAAAGTCATTCGCCGCTGCATCGAGTAAAATCTCCAAACCCCTGGGGTCGCCAATTCCCGCCAAAGCCCGAACAGCCCAAGCTCTCGCCCCGTAATTGTAGCCGTCAAGCTGTTCTAGAAGCGGCAGCACCGCAGGTTCTCCGAGCTGAATTAGCCCATCCACGGCGGCAACAGCGGCGCCTGGGTTGTTGTAACCGAGCACTGTAATTAAGGTAGGAATTGCTTGTTTTGAGGGAGTCGCCGCCAGTGCTTTGACTGCGTTTAACAAGCCTTCGGAAGAATCTGCTTGTTCGACAGCCTGAATTAGTTCTAATGCCATGTATTTGTAAGCTTTACCGTGACTATTGTAATTGTAGGTTGGCTCGATCGCGCGATCGAACTTTTTACAGCGTGGGTGAGGCGCGGCGATTAACTTGAAAAGCTTAGCCAGCTCAAAGTAGGACAGTCTTGGTTAAAGAGTCGAATCGGCAAAAAACTCTACTCCATACCCGCCCTAGGATGTCTTGTGCTGTGCATCCTAACCGTCTTGGCGGTTCCGATAAAACTTAGCCCAAGCATACCGCAGCGGATCTTTTTTCAGCAGATATTCCACAACTTCCCGACGCTTCCCATTTTTAGCATTTTTGACAACCCGCTTCATTTCCGCATCCTGATCTCTGGGTGAAGCACCGCGTTTAATTGCCTCGTTAAACCAACGTTCGCCCTCTAAGAATTGACCCCGCTCAAAACAAATAGCTCCCATCAAAGTGTAAGGATGATGACTCTGAGGCTGATACTCAATAGCTTTTAGCGCACATCTTTCAGCATCATCTAATTTATCAATATCTCGAAAAGCACCGCCCCTAGTTGTTAGCAAAGCTGACTTGAGCTTATTTTCTTTAATTTTGTCGAAGTCCAGATGTTCTGTCAGCTTCAATGCACTTCTCGGTTGCCCTGCCTTGCGCCAATGACTGCTGGCATTAGGCAAGTTCCATTTATTTCCAGTATTCTTGTACTCCTGTTCATAAAAAAGTGCTTCGATTTTGTGGTAAGCTGTAAAAATCTTGCCAGAGAACAGTCTCTGCCCTTGATATCGGCGTTCTTCCTGCCACCCATAATAGCTATTGCTCGGTTGAGATGCTTCAAGTTTATTCTCCTCAAGCCAAGCAACATCTGTTGGTTCCAGTCGCTCTCCTTTATCCAGTTTTTGCAGAATTGCGTACAATGGACTAGAAGGTGTCTGATCTTTATAGTCCGAGACTTCATACTTAGACTTCAGAGCAGCAAATCTCTTTTTTTCGGCAAAAGTAATTATGTCTTCACGTTTATTCTGTTTGATCCAATCAAAATCAGCCTCACTCAACGGCTCTCCTGATTGGATTTTCGACTTCAGACTAGCAACATAGTTTTCAATAGCAAAGGTAATTACATCATCACGTCCATTCTGTTTCACCCAATCAAAATCAGCCTCACTCAACGGCTCTCCCGATTGAATTTTGGACTTGAGACTAGCAGCAAGTTTATCAAGCGCAAGAGTAATTGTCTCAGTCAGTTTACGCTTTTTCAGAAAGTTAATATCATGCTCACCTAGCTGACTTTCTAAATCTATTTTTTTGAGAACTTTATACAGATGGCTAGAGAGGGATGCATCCTCATAAGTAGTAGCTTTATACTTAACCTTCAGTTCAGCAAAGTGTCGTTTCTGTTCTATCTCCAAAACAATGCTAAGCGTTTCGCTAAGTTGATGCTCTTCTAGCCAGTTAAGTTCTGACTCGCTCAACTGTATATCTGCATCCAGGTTTTTCAGGATTTTATAGAGTGGACTAGAGGCCGATAAATCCTGGTGAGCCGTGGCTTGATACTTATTCTTTAGCTGAGCAAATACTGTTTTTTGTAAGGTATCTCGTTTCTCGATAATAGCAAGTGTTTCTAACAGGTTTTCTTCTTTCAACCATTGACAATCTTTAGGGCTAATTGGCTGGTTTTTGTCCAGTCTCTTCAGAATTTTATAGAGATTGCTAGAGGGGAATGACTCCTCATAAGTAGTAGCTTTGTAACTGAATTTCAGTTGAGTAAACTCCTGCATTTGCCGATAGATATCTATCGCTTCATAAAACCGATAGAATTTCATCCATGCCTGCTCTGACCAACTCAGTCCATCTCCTCTGTCTATTTGGCAAAGGAGGTCATACAGACGATGAGAGATAGATAAATACGAGCCACTAACTCGGTATTTTTTCGCTAGTTCAGCCAAGTGTATCTCTTTTTTTATTGGGTAGTCCTGCATAGCAAGGAAAATGTGTTATAATTTTACTTTTTTAACCTACCTTCAATTTTAGCTTATGAACTGTCCCAAGTGCAACTCTGAATACATCTTGAAAAGTGGTCGCACTCGCTCCGGCAAGCAAAATTTTAAATGTCGAGATTGTGTCAGACAATTTGTCATGACTCCCAGACATCAACCGATTTCAGAAGCAACAAAAGAGTTGATTGATCGACTTTTATTAGAAAAGATATCTCTGGCTGGGATTGTGAGGGTGACTGGGGTTTCGGAACGGTGGTTACAATAATGTAGGCTTTCTCTAGGGATCTTCATAATTGACTCCAGCGTGCCACATATACTAGAAAGAGGAATTCCCCGATATTTATTTCCTTTATGAGTTGCTTTATATTTGACCAGTAGGAATGCAAAGTCTGCATAAAAATTTTGATCTTTCATAACAGCTACTACCCTCAATATTTTTACTCAAAACTCATGAAAATTAATACTTAAAGCCTCATTCCTCATTCCATCAAATCATCAGCCACCAGTTCACCAGGAGAAAAGCGAGAAAATAGCAGTTCTCAATTACCTGAAATACAGATATGCGGTAGGGAAACAGCACTGCTGTGTCCTGAAAAGTGCTGTTTCCTGAATTTACGCGAGAAAATTGAGAATCGCTAAAGCAATCCTATTGCTGTTGCAAACTAATTTTGATCAAAGTAAACTATCCATTAAGTTCATAACTTGGATAGCTTCATCTGACAAAGATAGAGATTCTTGTTGATTGAGGTGATGCTCCAAAACTCCTTTGAGCGCAATCAATTTCAGGCTATTTTCTGCTAAAGTTTCAGAAATAGCTTGCGCTCCCGGCAAATAGCCGATCGCCCCCAAGTCCATCAAAGCCGATCGCCTCAACTGCAAATTATCCCCATTCAAAGCACTTACCAACCGCTCTCCGTAAACCCGCTCTCCAGTTAACTGATACATCGCCCGCGCCGCAGCGTACTGCACCCGCTCCACAGAATGTTCTAAAAAAGGTGAAATTAGCGGTATTGCTTCTGTCGCTTTCAGCGTTCCCAAAGCTTCAATTATCGAATCGTAAGGTTGCACGAGGTGCGATTTTTCTGGCACTCGCACAGCCACAGCTACGCCCCCATCCAATAGCTTCATTAGCGACACAATAGAATCGCGATCTCCCAGCATTTCTAGAGCTTGAGCCGCCGCTTCTCGCACGTAATAATCAGCGCATTCCAAACAGCGAATCAAAGCAGGTAAGGCTTGTTTGTCGCCCAATTTACCCAGAGCCCGCGCCGCATTTCGTAATAGGGAATAGTCCCCAATTTTTGTTTGTTCTGACTCTTCTTCCAAAGCAGCAATTAAAGCTGCAATAGCTGCCGGTTCCTTGACTCGAAATCTGCCCACCCACCAAGCAGCATAATACCGAAGACTGAAATCTTGGGAGTGCAAATTTGCGATCGCCTGTTCAACAGTTAAAGACTCGCCCTCAGCTACACCCGCCGGCGGTGAGTCGGATTCGTAATAATCCATAGTCATTAGTTATTAGTTATTAGTTATTAGTTATTCGGCGATTGAAATCGCTGCTACCCAGACAAAACCTGCAAGGCAAGGGTTAGGGAAATTCGCCGATGAAAATCGCTACTAAACACACAAAACCCGCCTGGGCGGGTTACATTAACTCTTAGTCCGCTTGGAGTGGACTTTGTTTGTCTAGGAGCAATTTTCATCGCCCCTTCTAGCTTGTGTCGGAGCGATTTTCATCGCCCCTGCAACCAAACTATTGGTGCTCACCAGATGATTCATGGGATGACTCATGGGATGATTCTGCACCCGCATTTAAAGGATGAATGCTGACAATTTTCCCGCCCATCCGAGTAATCCGCTGCATTTCTTGATTCATCCGATTGTAAGGCACGGTGATAAATGTACTCGCGCTTGATCGAATCGAATAATCCACATTATCTGTTTCGTCGCTTTGGCGCAAGCCGACAACTTCATACCGAAAGCAGCGACCAGCCGAAGCTGTATTGCCACTTTTTCCAGCTACAATTTGACCCAACATAAGCTTCTTGGTAATTGGTAATTCTGACTGTTGACTGTTGACTGTTGACTGTTGACTGTTGACTAGAAGCTAGTAACTACCAACTGCCAACTGCCAACTGACTAAATTGGAGTAATGCTGGCGATTTTCCCGCCCAGGCGTTGAAATTTCTGCATTTGCGAGGACAACTCCTCCACAGGTACGATGAAAGCCTTGCTGCTGCGGCGAACGCTGGGATAGCCGCCCGTGCGAATGCCCGAAACTTCCACGCGCACCAGCCGCCCTTCTTTGCCGTAAGCTGCCGCGCCGCCGAAAGTGCTGGAGGGAGTTACGTTTCTAGCAGAAGGCCGATATGCCCAACCTTCGTTACCGCCCGAAGGCCCAACTACAGCCGTAGCGCTGTTAGTGCCGAGTTCGACAGCTAAGCGAGAGTTATTGCCTTCTAGTTGAGATGTATCGCTGTTTGCATAGCCGCGATACAACCGGAACATCCGGGTAAAACCGACGGTTTTTTGACCGCGCTGGGTGTTAAAGCCGCGGTAGTAAGGCACGATACTTTCGCCAAAGTTTTCTTGATACTCTACTGAATCGATGTAAGAATCAATATCAGCGTCGTAGCCTTGTGTTTGGTACAAATCTAAGTGCTCAACTACTTCAGATTCGTCGTAGGGAGCGCGACCGAGCAAGTGTTTGTAGTTTAGTTCGATCGTCCGAGTTTGGAAGCTGTTGTAGAAAAACTTGGTTTTGTACAGTTCTGACTTAGCTACAGCCCGTACAAATTCTCGTACAGTCAAACTGCCGTCCCGCAGCAAAGACTCGGAACTGGTAAGTCGCTCGGATTTCATTAAATAGTCGTTGCCCAGCACCTGACGGTAAACCGCACGAATCACAGTTTCAACGTCGTCTTTGCTGTAGTTCGGGCGCAGTTCTACCTTCGGCGCATCGCTCAATGCGGATGTTCCCAGTCTGGACGCTGCTGTCGTAATCGCCACCAGATTTTCTCCTAAATTATTAATGACAAAAGTTTAATGCTTGGTTGCACTTGAAATTTTTAGGACTAAGGATAATATGCCTCAAAGTAGGGTGTACACTGCACACCTTACCCATACACATAAAATTGAAGAATTTTTTAGCCTTAGTCCTACTTTGCTAAAGACGTTTCAAAAAAACGTCAATACACAAACTTTAAGCTGTGGTAATACTTACCACTTTGCCGCCACGTTTGTTGATTTGCTGCAAGCGGCTCGAAAGTTGCTCGTAAGGCACGAGATATTCGGTAGTAGTCCGGCGCACTTGGGGCGAAAACTTAGCCGCACCTTGCATTGCGGTGACTCGGTAGAGTTGGCCGCGAGAACCGCCGGAAGTCCCGCCAAGGGCTTTTCCGGTGGAGGCTGTGTGTATCGGCGAAGCCATATTTCTCGCTACTTCCCAAGTCAGCCGGGCTTGGGTTTGGTTTTGCGATCGATCGCTAGAAGCAAAACCCCGGTACAGTTGAAACATCCGGTTAAAACCGACGGTTTTTTGACCTCTTTGAGTCGCGAAACCTCGATAGTAAGGCACTACACTGTCGCCAAAATTTTCTTGATACTCAACTGAGTCAATGTAAGAATTGATTTCAGCTTCGTAGCCTTCTGCATTGTACAAATCAACGTGGAAAGCAATTTCCGACTCGTCGTAAGGAGCGCGGCCCAACAAATGCTTGTAATTAAGCTCGATTAACCGCGTTTGCGAGTTCGGATAAAAAAACTTTTTCCGATAAGTTTCGGAATGTGCAATTGACCGCACAAAATCTTTCACTGAAATCTGCCCTTGCATCAGCAGAGATTCAGCACTGGTAAGTCGTTCGCTCGACATTAAATACTCGTTGCCGAAAACTTGGCTGTAAGCAGCGCGAATTACTGCTTTCGCATCGTCTTGCGTCCAGTGGGGACGCAGTTCTACCCGTCCCGCTTCTTCAAATGCTTTTATTCCCAACCGTTCTGCTGCACCTAATCCCGCCATCTTCGCTTCTCCCTTTTTTGCTTTAAAAACTGAAAACTGCTTAAAAAAAGTATTTGCAAAACTAGGCTTAGATCGCAGATGCCCGGAATTCTAAACAACCGCTAACACTTAAGCTAACAGCAGCTTACAATTCCGGGCATCACGCAAATCTAGCTCAGAGCGTTGATTGCGTAGTCGATGTAGGAATTCGCTTCAGTTGCAGCGTCGCCACTCAGACCGTGGTTGCCTTTGATGTACTTGAGAGCTTCAACGTACCAGCTAGGAGACAATTCAAATGTCCGGTTGATTTCGTCAACACCTGCAATCAGGTACTCGTCCATTGGACCGGTGCCGCCTGCAACTAAGCAGTAGGTTACCATGCGGAGGTAGTAGCCGATGTCGCGAGAGCACTTGGCTTTACCTGTTGGGGTAGAAGCGTAGTTAGGGCCTTGCATTTGTTGTGTGTACGGGAATTTGTTGTACACAGCTTGAGCTGCACCGTCGATCAAGCGCTGAGAGTTTGCGGTCAAAGCTTTGGCTGCTTCCAAACCTGCTGCTGCTTGGCGGAAACGGCCGAAGGCGACTTGGAGTTCTGTGCTGCTCAGGAAACGGCCTTGAGAATCGGCTGCGGTTACTGCTTCAGTCAAAGGGGTTTTCATTGTTCTGGTTTCTCCCTAATGTTGTGTTGTTTTTGTACAAAAATGATTGTTTGCAAAAATGCGATGCTCGCTTCTTTACAAGAAAGGTTCGCTTGGCTATTTTTAGCCGACTGCATTAGCAGCGCGGTCGAAGTAGCTGCCGATTTCAGACATCAGCGAGCTGCAATCACCACGGGTAACACCGTTGGGGTCGTTAGCGATCGCGATTGCTGCTTCCTTCATTTTTTGCACGCCGGCTGCAACTGAGCCACCGGGAACTCCCAGAGCTTGGTATGTTTCACGCAGACCGTTCAAGCAGCGGTCATCCAAAACGCTGGCGTCGCCTGCAAATGTTGCATAGGTGACGTAGCGCAAAATGATTTCCATATCGCGCAAGCAAGCTGCCATGCGGCGGTTGGTGTAAGCATTGCCACCAGGAGCGATCAGTTGAGGCTGTTCGGCGAACAGGGTGCGAGCTGCATTGGCTACGATGCTGGATGCGTTGCCGGTGATGCGGTTTACTGCGTCAATCCGCTTGTTAGCGTCGGAAACCATGCTGCTGAGAGCATCTAGTTGACCCTGAGCTAGAAATTCGCCCCGAGCGTCAGATTGGGAAACCACTTTTGTAAATGCGTCAAACATGAAAGAACTCTCCTATTTGAGTTAATTGAGTTTGGTTGCGGTATAAAACCGTTAAGTTAAATTTGTTCAGGCTACGAGTGCCTGCAAGGGTTGAAATTTGATGCCAGCTAATCTGCTGGTCCCATCGATCTCTCCCTTTCCGCTACCTGCACTATTGTTACATTGCAACGGAGGTTTAAGAAACCTTAGAAAATTTTACACCTTTTATGAGATGCGACAAACCTTGTCAATCAGGGTTTTTGTTAACTTTGGCCTGTCGTTTCAACCCTCTGATAATCTTTATACAATGCTCGCTCGCCTTTGTTTATTACAAATTATTACAGAAACTTATCTCTCTAAGAAGGTAAATATCTACGGGGCAATTGCGGGCAAATCTCCTTCCTAGGGTAGATGCGCGAGGGTATCTATAAAGGAAGAGTTTGCTTTTTTTGCCCTGCCGTGGCGGTAGAACCCACCGGAACCGTCCGGTCGGTTCTACCGCCTTTGTTAGCTTTCTCTTGAAAAGCGGAATTGTTAAGAAGTGTTAAGTAAATTAAAGTTTTGGTAAAAGAAGGCTGGGGAATAGGGAAAAAACCAAAAATTCTGCCTAATGTCAGGATGTCAGCAGAATTCGGTGTGGAAAAAATCCCAAAGATTGTGAACCCGCTCACCACAGCCTCAGCTTTTGCCGGAAATATCAGCATTTAGTTACAAAACTCAGCCGTTGAAAGTTCAAAGACCGGGGCCGGTATTCCATCGCAGCGCCCTTTTTATTTTAATAGCGGGAATAGATGAGTTCGGATACGAGCGTTT
Source organism: Microcoleus sp. Pol8_D6 (assembly GCF_036700965.1). Taxonomy (NCBI): domain Bacteria; kingdom Bacillati; phylum Cyanobacteriota; class Cyanophyceae; order Oscillatoriales; family Microcoleaceae; genus Microcoleus; species Microcoleus sp. Pol8_D6. Next base: position 33,591 of record NZ_JAUBPW010000072.1, read on the forward strand.
TATGACGTTTTTTTTTAGGTAGTTTTAACCTGCAGCGCACGCTTACATCCCCGTACTAAAGTCACTTTTGCTTTCAGCTTGTTTTCTGTGTAAGCGCCGAAATAATTGCTAATTTTTAGTATTGACATCCTCCCGGGCGTGAATGCGCGGGGATTCTAAGAATCACTGCTTGGGCTTCCGTCAAGCGAAGGACGGGGCTTTGTGCGATTCGTTGTGTGGTGAATCACGGTATCCAGTCCGTAAATAACCACACCAACCAAATCC
>NZ_JAUBPW010000073.1:0-33613 GCF_036700965.1 Microcoleus sp. Pol8_D6
TCGCATCTATCACGGGATGGGATTATATTCTATCGGCACTAAATACTGTAGCATAATTTTGGAGAATTGGTATTAGAAATTTGCGCGGTCATCCCTACGAATTTTATCAAAAAATGGGTTTTGCGATCGTGGGAGTGATGCCCGACGCCAACGGAATTGGCAAGCCTGATATTTTCATGGCAAAGCGGTTGTAAAGTTTAATGTAGGTTCTAAATTTACTGACTGGGGGCTTGCCAATCCAACGCTTAGCAAAATTAGTTGTTGAAAGTTTCCCAGAAAATCGGTCTAGTCTGGACGTGCGAACCCCGTTCGAGGGTCGCTAATAAACAAACCCAGAACTAACGAATCCATCACCGTATCCCAGACAGGAGTCAAACGTTCAGCATCGTCAACCCAGTAATCAAAAGTAATCAAACACTGAACATTAGAACCCAATCCAATACAGATTCGCGAATAAGCTTCCCGCTGTTCTGGAGGGTCGATAAACTTAAATTCAGTCCAAACAACGCGGGCAGTTTGCCGCTTCAATTGGATAATTTCCCCAAAAGCGATCGGATTCCGCGTATCATCTTCAACCACCTTCTGTAATAGCGGCACCAGCGGAAAATCTGCCCAGTTATTAGGTGGTAGCAAATTAAACGAAACCTCCAAACGACAATCATCATCCGGCGGCTTTTTATCCGTAAACCGGAACGAGTTAGTATCCGGTTCAAAATGCCAATCTTCCGGGACATCAAAGCGGACTGCACCTCTTCCTGCTACAAAAATTCTAGTTCCAGGCTTTGACTTCCAATTGTGGTCTTCTTTGAGTTCTAGAGTTTCCTTGAGCCATGCTTGCTTTTTGCGCTTAGACATAAACAGAACACCAAATTGCTGCTAATGTGTAGTTTTAGACCTTGCAAACACATTTTAACTGTATTTTGCTCGTCGTTTGCTCAAATATAACAATCCTTACAAAAATTATGAATTCCTCTCTTCTCTATTCCTCTGTGTTCTCTGCGCCTCTGCGGTAAAAAATAATTCCTTTCACAATTTACTAAGTTTTATTTTTAACTCTTGGGAATCACATACCTAATTCCGCCTTTATTCCCAGCCGCATCGCCATTGTAACGGGGGATAACATGAATAGCCGCGTGACTGCGACTTTGACCCGCCTGTTTATTAATATTTATTCCCACATTAAACCCGTCAGGATGAAATTCTTTACTTAACATCTCTTGTACCTTATTAGCCATAAACCAGCAAGCCGATTGCTCTCGAAACGGTAGTTCAAAATAATTGGCGACGTGACGCTTGGGGATGATTAAAACATGACCTTTGCTGGCGGGATAACCATCAAACATCGCATAAGCTGTTGCTGATTCAGTTAGCAAAACTAGGTTTTTATACGGATTGCAGAATATGCAGTTATTAGTAGAATTTCTTTGATGATTGTAATGCACGTATTTGTAAATTTCGCAAGACTCATCTAGGTAAAGTGGCTTAAATGGAAGTTTGACAATACACTGATATGTAGGTTTTTTGTGGACATAATGTTCTCGAAAGCCTTCTTTTTTGATATCCCTTCTCACCGCAAAATACGCATTCCCTCCCGGTTTCAACAGGTGCGACACTTCCATCAGGACATTAGCTTGTTCTTCAGGAAACAAAACATTCAAAACATAAAAGCAAATGATTGTGTCGAATTTATCTTCGGGGAATTCCGGGAAATAATAAGGGTCATAACCCGTAATATCGAAGCCTTTTTGCTGCAACAATTTCACATCGCTGCCGAAGCCGCACCCAAAATCTAAGACTTTCCCTTGCAGCAAGTTTTTATCCAATAAAAATCTTGCCGGAAATGACAGGTAAATTCTTTCGATTGCCGTCAGGTGGCTGAATTTATTTTGTTGCTTTTTCATGGCGGCATAAATTTGATTTAAAGCGATATTCTTCAGTCAGCGCACCATCCAGACGAGAGTTTGTGGAGTAGCAATTTCCAGATCCGAATGTTATCTAAAAATTTTACCATTATTGCAGTTTGGCGATCGCCCCTTTTTCCACCAACACCTTACCAGTCACCAAATCCCGCACCGTCGCCAACAAAACCCGCCTCTCATCCACCTCAAAACTCACCGAAACCCTGTCAATTCCCAATACCCCGGGCGGGTTCAAATGCGCTACGCAAACCTGCTGGTGGTGGCTTTCCAGAGACCGAAAATCCGTTTTTTTGTTTAGCAAACTGCTCGTCATTTGCCCTTTTTCGTTAAAAATAACCTCCGCTTGTGATACCTCCGCAACTTCCCCAATATCTAACCGAATTTCCCTTTGCCCTTCAATTGCCACTTGCAGCGTCAACTCTTCGGAACTTTGACAGGGATACTTCATTTCCTTGCTAAATATCGGCGAATAAGCATAAGCTTTAGCATAAGGTTCCCAGAGGCGAATTGCATAGCTGTGGCGCAAATAATCGTCAACACTCGCTAATTGTGTCAACGCTAAAGCACCGTGTGCCACTGCTTCAAACGGCTTGTCTCTTTGGACTTTTTGCCGCCCAAAATACGAAACCACTAAATTAGATACAGCCGGAATTAGAGAAGTTCCTCCTACCAGCAAAACCTGTTCGATATCTGCTTTGCCGATACCTTTTCCCATTGCAATGCTCAGCAGTTCATCTAAACTTTCGCGCAACTGTTCTAACAACTGCCTAGATTCCAGAATTTCCTCAAGCTTTTCTCGGTTTAGCTGCAAGTCGTAAGACATAAAATTTTCATCATCAAACCAGCTTTCCTTCGCCTCATTAACTTGAGAAAGTTGAATTTTTAACTTTTCCGCTATTTCTAATAAATTTTGCCAGCCAACTGGGCCGACTTCTGCCCGCGACGAACCAATTTGCCGCAAATAATCTTCGACAATCCAGATATCAATATCTTCGCCGCCGACATAAGCATCGGATTTTGCCAATACTTCGGCACGCACCCCCCCCAGCCCCCCCTTGTTAAGGGGGGGAGCGAGATTTGTCCCTGCGTTGTTAAGGGGGGGTAAGGGGGGGGTTAGAGCAGTACGGACTAAACTTAAATCTAAAGTTCCGCCACCAAAATCAACTACTAAAACTAGAGAACCGGGGCGTTTTACTGCATATCCCAGGGCGGCGGCTGTGGATTCATCTATTACCTGAACGTCCGCAACTCCCAAACTTTCTCCGAAGTCGCGAAACCAATCTAGATATCGCTCAAATGCTCCGACGGGTACTGTAAAAATTACTTTTTCTGGCTGTATATTTTGTAAATATAATTGTTTCCAAATACTTTTAATAAACTGTTCGGCTACTAATTCAGGTGTGTAGGTTTCGCCGTCAATATTGCGGGGCGGTGGCTGAAAGTCGGCAGCTAAATTGCGTTTAAAAGCTTTGAAAAAGCGGTCTGGCTGGGATTGCCCCAAACGCTGCGATCGCACTTTTTCTCCCAGCACCAACTCTCCGGCATTTTTCACAAACACTAAAGTCGGAACTACAGATATTTCGCGAATATCTCCGCTCAAATTCTTCGTTTTAAAAATGCGGGACATCTCGCGCAGTCGCAAAGTTTCTGGTGTTTTCGTATCCGGGTTAAGAATGCAGACAACTGTATTGCTGGTGCCGAAGTCAATGGCAACTGTAGTCATGTTAATTTAAAATTTAATTTTTCATTCCCGCTGGAAGGGTGCGACTAACTTTAGCAGGAGTAAGAATTCGCTCTCCCTCTCGATAGCCGACAAACCGAATATAAACTAATTCTCCTTCGGTTATATCCTCAACATCCGGCTGGTGCAACTGCGGATTGTAAGCAGTTTGTTCCCACGCAGAACCAATCATTTCAAAATCCCAACTTGACAAGAGATTTTCTAAGGGAGTAAACAAAGCTGAGAGGTTTTTGGCGGGCATATCCGGCTTGGCTTCTGCCATTTTGCGGGCGGCGGGATAGTTGGTTAACAAAGTTTGCAACTGTTCAAAGGTAGCGCGGCGAAAATCGGCAGTTAGTTGAGCTTTTTGCTGCTGCAGTTCTTCTCGCAGCCGGAAACACTGCTGCCTCAATTCTTCTATTTCGCTGGGATCAGTTGTGATTGTAGCCGATATTGGCAGTGCGAGCAAAGTGCGATCGAACTCTTGAAAATTCAAATTCAGCACTGTTGCCAGCCGTCTCAGTTGGTCTACCGTGAGTTTTCCCACGTCTCCCTGCCGCACTAAGCGCACTCCAAAGCGACTTAAACCTGCTTTTTCGCCTAAGTCTTGCCAATCGAGAATGTCTAGCTGATTCATGCGTTCCCGCAGAATTTTATCGTACTTAAACTCGATCGCATCTCCCGCCTCAGATGCAGCATAAAGGTAGACTAAAATGAGAAAAATGCCCCCGACAGCCAGGGCGAAGCTGAAGGCAGGCACTGTTGTTACATCAACTGTTGCACCGAGGAAGTCAAACATCTTTAACTCTTCTAAACTTGTTTTAAAGTCTGCGTTTGTTCAACGACCAAATTTTCTTCGCCTTGGTAGTATTCTGGCAGCAAGTCTTGAGATTCTACTTCTCCGAGGGCTTTTTCTATCCCGGCGGTGGTTTCGGTGCAACTCGAACCGCTGGCGTTAAGGACGGTTTCGGTAATTTTGCCGTCTTTGCCGATGCGGTATTCTATTTGGCGGTATTCTGCCATAATTCTTCCTCTTGATTGAATGCTTGACTGTTGGCTGTTGAGTGTTGAGTTATATTATAGATTCTATTTACCAATTATTCTAATGAATTTTTGTAGCGACAATGCAACCGGGGTTTCGCCGGAAATTATGGCAGCGATTGCAGCGGCTAATTGTGGTGCTGTGATGTCTTACGGAGATGATGAATATACGCAGCGTTTGCAAGTTAAATTTTCGGATTTGTTCGAGACATCGGTGACTGTTTTTCCGGTAGCAACTGGTTCTGCTGCTAATGCTCTGGCCCTTGCGGTTATGACTCCTCCTTACGGGGCTGTTTACTGTCACGCAGCATCTCATATTAATCTAGATGAATGCGGCGCGCCGGAGTTTTTTACAGGCGGTGCAAAGTTAGTTACAGTAACAGGAAATCATGGTAAAATAGAGGCAGAGACTTTAGGAAAAATACTCGATCGCGCTGGTGCAGGTGTCGTCCACCACGTACAGCCCGCAGCCGTCAGCATCACTCAAGCAACGGAAGCCGGCACAGTCTACAATCCCGCAGAAATTTCCCACATTTCGGAAGTAGTTCGCGCTCACAATTTGCACCTGCACATGGATGGAGCTCGCTTTGCCAATGCTGTTGTCAGTTTGGGCTGTTCTCCGGCGGATGTCACTTGGCGGGCTGGTGTGGATATTCTATCGTTTGGAGCGACAAAAAACGGCGCGATGGCTGCGGAAGCTGTGGTTTTTTTTAATCAAAAATTAGCAAAGACTTTCCCTTTTTACCGCAAGCGCAGCGGGCATCTATTCTCGAAAATGCGGTTTTTGTCGGCGCAGTTGGAAGCGTATATAATGGATGATTTGTGGCTGAAGAATGCGGCTCATGCAAATAATATGGCAGCTAAATTAGCCAAAGGTTTGGCGGAAGTTGAGGGAGCGAAGTTTTGCGATCGGGTTGAAGCCAACGAGATTTTTATTCAACTTCCCGAATCTGTAATTACATCGGTTTTAGCTGAGGGTTTTCTGTTTTATCGGTGGGATGAATGTACTGTTAGACTGGTAACGGCTTTTAATACTAGAGAAGAAGATGTTATTGCTTTGGTGGAAGCGGCTAAACGACATCAGTGATTATTTCGTAAGGGCGAGTTTTACGAATAATATCTGACGAGTACCAACAATCTAGATAAACCCGCCCCCCACAACAGATAACCCACATCAACATTAAATTTGGATCGAATGCGGAAAATCTACATTCGGATTTTTCGCTTGATGGGGCGAGCTTGAGAGATTGTTGGTTATTTACAATTATTGTTTGTGAAATTCGTACCTACAATTTAATAGATTGAGGAACAGGTTCGGCAACTGCGGCTAGTTCTGGTTCAGCTTCTTCGAGGTGTGCTTCTAAAAGCGCCAGATTTCTCATGTTTGATTTATAAAAAGCATCGAAGATATCTCCTACTAAAGGTACTGAACCAACGACGGCTTCTAGACCGATATTGTAAATCATTTTCCCTAGAGTTTTTTGGGGAATGTTGAATCGAGTTGCTAAATAAATTAGGTAGGCGGAAAAGGCGGTATCTACGATATCCCCAGCACCCGGAACTAAACCGATAATGGGGTCTAAACCAATGCGAAATTTGGTGCCGGGGATGCCAATGGCGGTATCCATCAGGCGGCTGAGTTTGCGGATGCGGTTGAGGGTGGCGAGACGCTCTATGTTGTTCATATTATTATTGTTGAACTAGGTTGAAAATTTGAAATCTGTCGGAAGACGGAAAAAACATATACAAATAGCTCATTTTCCATCTTCGCTAATATGCTGAATTCCCCATTCGTGCATGGCATTAATAATCGGTTTGAGACTTTCGCCCAAAGGCGTTAGCGAATATTCAACTTTTGGCGGCACTTGCAGGTAAATTTCCCGGTGGACAATCCCGTCTGATTCCATTTCCCGCAGTTGCTGCGTCAGCATCTTCTGAGTAATGCCGTTGACAGCTCGTTGCAGCTCGTTAAAGCGCTTCACTCCTGGAAACAACTCCCGCAGAATCAAGACTTTCCAGCGCCCGCCTATCACCTCTAGAGTGCGTTCTACAGGGCAATTTGCTCGATCGACCTTTACTTCTTGGACTTGCATAGTATCTTTTTGGTAACTACCCTACTTTTAAGTGCGTACTTCCCATAATAGCTTGACTCGGTTTAAAGTAGAAACATCGCAGAAATCAAACAAACTAAACCGATAAATATATTTCTGCATCTGGCATCAATAAAAAAAGGAGAACACGATGAGCCAACCTGTGATTGCTGATAAAAAACCCGCCGTTATGGAACTTGAACCCGGTACTTACTACTGGTGCACCTGCGGTCAAGCTAAGAATCAGCCTTTTTGTGACGGTTCCCATAAAGGTAGCGAATTTGTGCCACTAGCTTTTGAAGTAACTGAGAAAAAAACTGTGGCGATCTGCAACTGCAAGCATACCGCAAATTCTCCATTTTGCGACGGCGCTCATAGCAAACTTTAAAGGCAGCAATAATCAAGGAGAAACCAATCGTGCATCAACCGCTTTTGGTTTCATTTTACAACTAAATAGGACTTAGGCATCAATACCAAAGAAACCCGGTTTTTCACCGCTATTAAAGCTGCGATGCACTATTATCCTAAAAAAAATCGGTTTCTACGTCCAGGGCTGCTAAACAAACACCACAATTTTCATGATTTTTAAATTAGGAGGAGAAGATGATTACCGTTAGAAAAAGTGAAGCAAGAGGACACGCTAATCACGGTTGGCTGGACAGTTACCACACATTTTCTTTTGCCGGCTATTACGATCCAAATTATATGAATTTTCGCTCTTTGCGGGTAATTAATGAGGATGTCGTTAGCCCCGGCAGAGGTTTCGGCACTCACGGACACAGCGACATGGAAATCATTACTTATGTATTAGAAGGAGCATTAGAACACAAGGACAGTTTGGGTACTGGTGCAGTGATTAAACCCGGTGAAGTGCAGCGGATGAGTGCAGGTACGGGTATCCAGCACAGCGAGTTCAACAACTCGCAAACAGACCCGGTTCATTTGCTGCAAATCTGGCTGTTACCCGATACAAAAGGCTTGCAGCCGAGTTACGAACAGCGGGAGTTTCCCCTAGCAGAAAGGCGCGGAAAACTGCGTTTAGTGGCGGCACGAGATGCGAGAGATGGTGCTGTGAAAGTGCATCAAGATGTGGATTTGTATGCCGCTGTTTTGGATAAAGATTCGCGGGTTTCTCATGCTTTGCAGCCGAATCGCCACGCTTGGGTGCAAGTTGCTCGCGGCTCGGTTTTGCTCAACGGTTTGCCTTTGAAAAATGGCGACGCTGCGGCTGTTAGCGGGGAGGCTGAGGTGGTGATTGAAGCTACGGCAGATGCTGAATTTTTGCTGTTTGATTTGGCATAGAATTACACACTAAATTCCCGGCTTCTCCCAGAAGTCGGGGATTTAATTCACTGGCATCTGACAGCTAAAATGGATTTCAAGAATTAACAGAAATATTCTTTTTAGGTCGTCCGCCTTTCTTGCCATTTTTCCGTGCTGCTGCCGATTTAGAGCTTGAAATTGCCTGTCCTCCCTTCCTACCTAATTCAGCCATCCAAGATTTTGTCCCAAAAATACCTGCTACAAGTTCGGGAATGCCAAAATCAACATCTAAGCTTTCCCAGTGTACGCTGCTGCCAGAAGGAGGCAGCCAAACATCAGCCAACTGTTCTGGTGAAGCACCTTCTAAGCCTTGTGCCAGCTTTGGAGGAAAACAAAAAATAGCGCCGTTTTTCAGTTTGATAACTATTAAATCTTCAGACTGATTATATTGCACGGATTCGGCACGCGGTTCTGTAGCCTCAGCGGTTTTCCATGCTTGCTTAGCTTGGGCTATTTGCTCTCGGAGATTTTCCTCGGTTAATTCTTTGTCCCAGCTCTTAACTGCCATGTATTCCTCTTTTGTGACTTGCGACATTAAATATTCTCAAACTCTTGTCCCGTATGGATTCTGTCTTTCCGGTAACGAAAGACAGAATCTCTCATCAATTTAAGGCGGAACTACTAATTTTACAGTAACTTCAGATTGGTAAACAAATTTTATTTGTTCCATAGTCATTGATGTATTTCTTGCCATTTGCTTAACAACATTTCTTGATTATCGGCTACTAATCTAAGAGCGCTCACTAAATCTTTATCCTTTATTCGATCGTGTGCGTAAACTAAGCTAGGAGCTTGTTTTTCAGAGCCAATATTAATTTTGATTTCCATCTGGTTCTTATCATTTTTTCTACCTTTGAAGATGTGGACGTGAGCTGGAATATGGTCGTTAGTATAAATATATATAAATAGATTGTTCTGGCGGTCTTCAAGAACTTTGGGCATGAGACGCTGTTCTCCAACGTGAGGGTTTGCAGGACTTATGCACAGCCTGCTTGTAGTAGGGGCAATCGCCCCCGTTGTTGCCCCTATTTTTTGGATTGTGGCATAAGCCCTAATTGCATAATAACCCAAGCGTTGGGTTTTGTCAACTGACGCATTCTACTAATACTTGTGCGTAGGGTGCGTCAGCGCGAAGCTAACAATATGGTAAAAAATAATCAATCCTGACGCACATTTTGCTGTTGCATGGGATTGTCTTAAGCGGACTGTGAATAACATGATACTTAATAATGGGTTACTACTTAGGAAATAAGTAAATAGGAGGAAGAAACTAATTTTTATTTGTGGTATTTCTGGTAAGGGTAAATGTTTAGGATAAATTTTTATGCAAGAAAACCCGATCGCCCGAAAGCATCTTATTGGGAGCCTGATCACTGGTTTAGCAGTTGGCGCGATCGCAGGCGCACCCCTCGGCTGGATGGCTAATGGGTATTATTCCGAGCAGCGTTTGGCTCAAATTCTGATTTGCCGAGAAAAAAATAGAGATCAGCCAGTGGCTATTGTTGAGGCTAGGTGCGGTTCCCGATTCTAAATTTTTCTGCTAGCCAGAGGGCTGTGTCAAATATTTTTAGGCTTGTGCGAATGTCGAAAGTTCGATATCGTCGCGCAGGCGTTTTAGCGTTGTCAACGGTAAATATGCCACAAACCGGATAACTTTTCCGTCAGTTGATATGTGGGTATGTTAAATTGACACAAAAATGAATTACAGCAGAACTATTCCGGCTATTTTGAGTGCTACGATCGCCCTGAGTTCGATCGCTCTCATCCCACTGACATCACCTCAAATTGCCCTCGCATTAACCGCCGACAAAGTTAAAACCGTTGCCCAACAAATTACGGTTCGCATCCAGGGGCCAAAAGGCGGTTCTGGAGTAATTTTAGAGAAACAAGGCAGCACATACTATATTCTCACTAACTGGCACGTGGTCGATAAAGCTGGCGATTACGAGGTCGTAACTCCTGACGGCAAAGCTCACTCTGTATCATATAGCCTCGTACGGCGAATGCCCGGTGCGGATTTGGCGATCGTACCCTTCAGCAGCACTCAAAGCTACCCCCTGGCTCAATTAGCCAATTCCGCAGCAACTAAGGGAAACAAGGCTTATGTCGCGGGCTGGCCGATATCCGGCGGTTCTCTGAGACAGCCGATTTTCATCGCTACCGAAGGTCAGCTTACCGGCCGCCAAACTCCTTGGAACGGTTATACTTTGGTATACAATAACTTAGTGAGAGCGGGCATGAGCGGGGGGCCGGTGCTCGACGATGCAGGGCGAGTTGTCGCAATTAACGGCATTGTCAGGTTAGAGGATAACTCTGATAAAATTGTGGCGGCGGGAATAGAAATTAATACTTTCATGAAATGGCGATCGACTATTTCGCTGCCAGTCGTTCCCCAATCTCCTACTGCCGGAAACCCGAAAACTCCGGCGAATAATGCGCCCCGCACGCCCGCAAGTACGCTCGCCTTTGCCGCCACAAATACCCTCAAAGGGCCTTCGGAAGTTGTCAGTTCCCTTGCCCTAGCTTCCGCTTATTTTACTACAGGAAATAGCAACGGCACAATCTCAGTTTGGAATTTCCCCAGCGGGCAATTAAAAACTACCCTGCAAGGTCACACGGAAGCAGTAAACGCATTGGCCGCGAGTGCGGATGGCAAGGTGTTAGCTAGCGGCAGCGACGACAAAACTGTGAAAATTTGGAATTTAGAAACTGGCGCGGTTGTACGCACTTTGAGCGGGCATTCCAATGCTGTTTCGAGCGTTGCCGTTAGTCCCGACGGTCAATTTGTAGCCAGTGGCAGTTGGGACAAAACGATTAAGATTTGGAATGGGAAAACGGGGGAATTGCTGCGGACTTTGACCGGGCATTCTGGGTTGGTGAATGCTGTTGCAATCAGTCCCGACAACAAAACTTTAGCTAGCGGCAGCAAAGACGGTTCAATTAGGTTGTGGAATTTAGCTACAGGTCAAGCAATTCGCACGATTAGCGGCAAAAACTTGTCTGTTTTGTCGCTAGCTTTTACTCCTGACGGCCAGAGTTTAGCTGCGGGAAATAGCAACGGTACAATCGGTTTGTGGAATACCGGAAACGGGCAGTTAATTCGGCGTTTAAGCGGGCATACAGACGGGGTTTGGTCGGTGGCTTTCAGTCGGGATGGCACTACTTTGGTTAGTGGCAGTTGGGATAAGAGTGTGAGACTTTGGGATGTGCGATCGGGCGAATTGAGAGGTAATTTGAGCGGTCATTCTGGCTACGTTAGCGCTGTGGCGATTAGCAGCGACGGTAAGACTATTGTTAGTGCGGGTTGGTTGGGGGAAATTAAGATTTGGAAAAGGAGTTGAGATTTTTTTATTTAACCGCAGAGGGCGCAGAGGGCGCAGAGGAGGAGAAGAGAGAACAGGGTTTGCATTTAATTGAGTGGTGTTATACGATCGAGATATTTGGGATAAAAAAATGAGTGGACTAAAGACTAAATTGCCTACAGACACCTGGGTAGTAGCAACCTGGGAAGAGTTCATAGCGATGGCAGATGACCCTGCTTACAGTAAAGCCAAATGCTACTATCGCAACGGACAAATGAAGATTGAAACTATGTCAGTAGGGCCTGATCATTCACGAGATAATGCGATCGCACTTTTCGCAATTAACCTATTTTGTACTATCAAAGGTATTTCTCTTAACGGATTGGATAACTGTAGCTACCGGAAAACAGGAGTGCGAGAGTGTCAACCGGATGTCTCATACTATATTGGAGAAAGAGCGCAATTAGCACCGAGGGGAAGTTCGATCGCAAGTCTTGACGTTACCCCGCCGCCAGATTTGGTCATAGAAGTTGCTGACTCAACTTTGGCTGATGATATTGGTGAAAAACGGTTGCTTTACGAAGAATTAAAAGTTGCTGAATATTGGGTAGTAGACGTGCAGAAATCTCAAATTATTGCTTTTGCGATTATTGCTGATAATGGCAGTCGGCGGCTTGTTCAATCGGAAGTTTTGCCGGGATTAACTATTGCTGTCTTGGAAGAGGCTTTGCGGCGGAGTCGCACTGAAGATCAAGCACAGGGAGGGGCTTGGCTGTTGGCTCAATTTCAGCAGTAATCGAAATAGAAAGCGATCGCCCTCTCTGCAAAAAAGCGCGATTTTCCAACCTACTTGATCTTAACTCCCCAAGCTAAACTACTAAATCTTCGATCGAGAATTTCAATAAGTCGCACAGGGCTTTCATCTGTGCTGGGTATAGCTTGGGGACGTGTCTGTCGGTTTCCCAGTTGATGACCGTTGACTGCACAACTTGACACGCTATTGCCACTTGTATCTGAGTTAAATTTCAACTTTGGCGTCGTATTCTTAGTTTTTGCCTCAGCGTCATTATTTATCCCTCATTCAGTTGACTGTATGTATTCAGTTGACTGTATATAGTCAACTGAATATCTACAGTCAGTTGACTATATTTAGTTGATTATTTTCAACAATTTTTGTAAATAACTATTGACTCGATATAAAAAAATTGGTAGAAATAATGCTTATAAATAACCTGATTTCTTTAGCCTTCTATGGAATTAGGAAATTTGTGTGCAAAGCCTGAAACAAGTCAAAAGCCAGTCCGCGCCCTCGACAAGCATTGAACTGGCTTTGGCTCCAATACTAAATGGAGACAAGGTTAATTATGCCTTATAAAGACCGCCTCAACAAGTGGTTGGTTGTTCGCCTGCTTCCCAATATGCAGCGAATCACTGTAGCCAATTTCTTCAGACATTCCGATGCTGACGGCTATCTGCGGATAATCCGACAGTTAATCCCCAATGCTCAATTTGTGATTGTGTTTAATGCCGATATCAACCTAGAAACAGCCCCGCGTCTGTAGCGAAGGCAGCTAGTGGAGCGTTCGGTTAGGCACGGACTCTACTGGTAGGGTGCGTCAGTTGGAGCGATTCGATGTACATCGGCTAATCATTTCCGCGCTTTGCACCCTACTACCTAGCATTTTGCTTCAAAGTCCGATCAACCATTATGATAGATTTGGTTCTTGCCAGACTACACTGGAAGACAAAATCAAATTAAAAATTTCGCCATAAATTCGATCTACCCGCCGATCGGGCGGGACTCTCAACTTCGTGGAACAGGCGTCCCGCCTGTGGTTGGCAAAGTAAATCTAAAATCTAAAACCTAAAATCGCGTGACTTCTGACAAATGATTGAAGTAGAACACTTAAGCAAAACTTACGGTTCGACCGCAGCGATCGCGGACGTGTCTTTTTCGGTCGAATCAGGAGAAATTCTCGGTTTTTTGGGGCCAAACGGCGCGGGCAAAACCACAACCATGCGGATTTTATCGGGATATTTGCCGGCATCCAGCGGTACGGCCCGCATCGCCGGCATGGATGTTCACGAAGACTCGATGGCCGTCAGACAGCGCATCGGCTATCTGCCGGAAAACCCGCCACTGTATCCAGAAATGACTGTGGAAGGGTTTCTGTTTTTTGTCGCCCGGATCAAGCAAGTACCTGCGGGCGATCGCGCGCGACGAGTTACCTCCGCGATCGAACGCTGCGGCCTGCTTGATAAACGCAAAGTTTTAATCCGCAAACTTTCTAAAGGATTTCGGCAGCGCGTCGGTATCGCCCAGGCGATCGTCCACGATCCACCGGTCATTATCTTAGACGAACCAACCGTCGGTCTCGACCCCCGACAAATCATCGAAGTCCGCAATTTAATCAAAAGTCTTGGCGGCCAGCACACAATCATCCTTTCCACGCACATTCTGCCGGAAGTCAGCATGACTTGCAACCGCGTCACCATCATCAATCGCGGAAAAATCGTCGCTGCGGGTAGTCCCGAAAATTTGATGGGAGAGTTGGCCGCCGGAGAGGGTTACGAACTCGAAGTTGAAGGCGAGGGGGATTTGGTAAACAGTCTGCTGTTGCCTTCTTTGGGAAACTTGCGGGGAGTTCGATCGGTGGAATTGATTCCAAGCAATCAATTTTTAGTGGGTCGCTACCGCCTGCGGGCATTGTGCGAACCGGACATAGAACCCGGACGAGAAATTGCCACAGCTATCCTCGCCTCTGGATTTGGACTGTGCGAAATGCGCCGCAATCGGGCTAGTTTGGAAGATGTGTTTTTAAGGCTGACAGCGGCTGAAAAGAAACCGGAAAATCTGGTGCACAGCGAACCGGAGGTCGATCGAAATCTGCAAGAAGCGGCAGAAACTCAAGAGTTGATCGCGGATTCTCATCAATCCGAATCGCAACCGATAGTCGAAAATCTGCAAGTTTCAGATAGGCAAGAGTCTCTCTATGATTCTCATTCAGCATCGGAACCAGTTGCAGACACCGTAGAGTTGAGAGAACATCCTCAACCAGAATCAGAACCAGTTGCAGACACCGTAGAGTTGAGAGAACATCCTCAACCAGAATCAGAACCAGTTCCAGAAACCGTAGAGTTGAGAGAACATCCTCAACCCGAATCAGAACCAGTTCCAGAAACCGTAGAGTTGAGAGAACATCCTCAACCAGAATCAGAATCAGTTGCAGAAACCGTAGATTTGAGTGAAGGGAAGCATCTCAGTTTGGGTGTCACAGGAACCCGATCATCTTACTCGCTACAGATATCTAAACAAGCAAGCAGGATGCTCACTTTTGTAAAAAATGTTTTTTATAAAAGGGAGATACTCCCGATAGAACCTTCTCCACCAGCACCAGTTGTCGAAAATCTAGAAGTTTCACAAACCGTAGAGTTGATCGAGCATCCTCAACCAGAATCCGAACCAGTTGTCGAAAGGCAAGAGTCGATCAAGCATCGTGAACCAGAACCGATTGTCGAAAATCTAGAAGTTTCACAAACCGTAGAGTCGATCGAGCATCGTGAACCAGAACCGATTGTCGAAAATCTAGAAGTTTCACAAACCGTAGAGTTGATCGAGCATCGTGAACCAGAACCGATTGTCGAAAATCTAGAAGTTTCACAAACCGTAGAGTCGATTGAACATCCTCAACCAGAACCGATAGTCGAAAATCTGCAAGTTTCAGAAACAGTAGAGTCGCTCGAGCATCCTCAACCAGAACCGATTATCGAAAATGTAGAAGTTTCAGAAACAGTAGAGTCGATTGAACATCCTCAACCAGAACCGATTGTTGAAAATGTAGAAGTTTCAGAAACGGTAGAGTCGATTGAACATCCTCAACCAGAACCGATTGTTGAAAGGCAAGAGTCGATCGACTATTCTCAACCAGAAGCCGAACCAATTACAGAAACACCAGAGGAAATAAGCGATTTAGAACCAGAAATGCAACCAGTGGCAGATTTTCTGGAAATTGTAGAAAGACAAGAGTCGATCGAACTTTCTCAGCCAGAACAGGTTGTCGAAAATTTGCTCATTGTAGAAACAGTAGAGTCGATCGAACATTCTCAAGCAGAACAGGTTGTCGAAAATCAGCCGGTTGTTTCAGAAACGGTAGAGTCGAGCGAGCATTATCAACCAGAACCGATTGTCGAAAATCTAGAAGTTTCAGAAACGGTAGAGTCGAGCGAACATCCTCAACTAGAACCGATTGTCGAAAATCTGCTGATTGTCGAAACAGTAGAGTCGATCGAGCATTCTGAGCCAGAACAGGTTGTCGAAAATTTGCTCATTGTTCAAATGGTAGAGCCGATCGAACTTTCTCAACCAGAACCCGAACTGATTTTAGATGCGCCAAAGTCGATCGAGCTTTCTCCACCAGAATCTGAACTGATTTTAGATGCACCAAAGTCGATCGAGCTTTCTCAGCCAGAATCAGAACCGATTTTAGATACACCAAAGTCGATCGAGCTTTCTCAGCCAGAATCAGAACCGATTTTAGATGCACCAAAGTCGATCGAGCTTTCTCCACCAGAATCAGAACCGATTTTAGATGCACCAAAGTCGATCGAGCTTTCTCAGCCAGAACCCGAACCGATTTTAGATGCGCCAAAGTCGAGCCAACCTTCTCAACCAGAACTCCAACCAGTTGTTAAAAATCGGCCACTTAAAAAAAAGCCACAATCGAGTAGCGATTCTCGGATCGAACAGTCGCCTATGACCAAAAAGCGGCCAATAGAAAGGAAGCAAAAGGATAGCAACGACAGCGAAACACCACCCGCAGGCGACTCAGAATGAACCAATTACCAAGGCCCAATTACCCCTTCCCAATTCCTAAAGGTTAGTAATGATTAGTAATATTGTCGCAATTTACCGCAAAGAACTACAAAGCTATTTTGCATCGCCATTAGCCTATGCCATCGCAGCAGTCTTTTGGCTAATCACCGGCTACTTTTTAATAGCCATCCTCCTCGCCCCCGACGGGTTAATTCCCCAAATCGGCCAGCGAGACCAAATGGGAATTACCGAACCTCCCATCGACGTAGCCTACGAATTCCTGCAACTATTTCTGCGAATCATGGGTTCCCTTTCACTGTTCGTACTACCCGCACTCTCAATGGGACTTTACGCCGAAGAACGGAAACGCGGAACCTTAGAACTATTAGCCACCTCGCCCTTAACAAACTGGGCAGTGGCTACCGGCAAACTCCTCGGCGTTTTAACATTTTATACCACAATGTTGCTGCCCCTGCTATTTTGCGAGGCGATCGCCCTCAGTTCCTCAACCCCACCCGTACCCCCCGGAGTTCTTCTGCTAGGACACGGCGGCTTAATATTACTAGCAGCAGGAGTATTGTCGCTCGGAATGTTTATTTCCTCCCTCACCGACAGCACAATTTTATCCGCCATCCTCACCTTCACTCTAGTATTATTTCTCTGGGTGATCGATGCAGTCGCCGTCAGTATCGGTGGCCCCTTCGGCACAGCATTAGGGCATTTGTCGCTCCTAACAAATTACACCAATCTTGTCAAGGGAGTTTTCGATACCAGCAGTTTAATTATGTTTGTCAGTTACATCATTTTAGGAGTATTTCTGACCGCTCAATCCATCGATGCGCTGCGATATCAGCGTTCTTAAAAGCATCAGGGAAGGCTTCGGAGAATAAAGAGGAAAGAGTGGGAAAGTAGGAGATTGGGATAGTTGCACCTTAAAGGAAACACCACCAATGCCCAATGCCCAATGCCCCATTCCCAATTCCCAATTCCCAATTAATGTTAGTTATTCCACTAATTTCTTGAAATAATGAGATTTATCAATCCCAAAATCGACTTTGCGTTCAAAAAAATATTCGGTTCCAGCGACAGCAAAGACATCCTGATTAATTTTTTAAACGCCATCCTTTATGAAGCAAAGCCGGTCATCGAAGACTTAGAAATAATCGACTCCCAACCAGAACCTCAAACTCTCGGTACCCAAGACACACACCTAGATGTCAAAGCCATAATTAACGGTGGCAGAATCGCCCTAGTTGAACTTCAACTGATAAACGTGCCTTCCTTTGGGAATAGAGTCTTGTACAACGCTGCCAAAAGTTACAGCCAACAATTAACAGGCAAAGAACGCTACGAAAGACTAAAAACAGTAATTTCCTTGAAAATTGCCGACTTTGAAATGTTTGAAAATCAGCCCGAATTTATGTCGCGGTTTGTTTTCCAAGAAAAAGAACAACAGTTTGAGTGTCCAGATACTGAAATAGAATTAGTATTTATCGAGCTGCCAAAATTTAGCAAGGAATTAGCAGAATTAGAAACAACTGCAGATCAATGGATTTACTTTATCGAAAAAACCAGCACTCTGGAGACAGTACCAGAAACACTCAGTGCAGTTCCCGAAATTCAGAAAGCTTTTAGGATTGCCAGGGAGGACAACTTCACTGAGGAAGAATTAAATGAATTGCACAAGCAAGAACTGTGGATTGAAGACCAGCAGATTGCCATAGAGATAGCAAGAGAACAGGTGACAAAAACCGCTCAACTCTCGTTAATATTGCGTCAGCTAGTGCGGCGTTTAGGCACAATACAACCGGAAACCGAAAACTGCATCCGTCAATTAGGCGTAGAGCAATTAGAAGAACTAGGAGATGCCGTGCTGGATTTCAACAAGCCGTCAGATTTAACAGCATGGTTGCAGGCTAATGCGATATAGAATAACATCCTCGACCCGGAAATTTTCCCCTCAATTATTTACGTTATGAAAATTAGCAAAACAAATTGGAAATATGTTTTTTTGCTGGGTCCCCTCCTCATCGCAGCGGGGGTAACAGCAGCACTTGTATCTGGAGTATGGGACCCCCTGACAGTCGGTTTAGTTATTGCCGGAGCAGTGACGATCGCACTTTGGCTGCTATATTTGAGTTACGAACAAAGCTTTTGGGGGCAGCGTTCCACTCAAGCCAGCACCAACGCGCTGATTGCCACCCTCGCCGTCTTTGTGATTCTCGGAGTAATTAACTTCATAGCCGTTCGCTATCCCGTCCGCATCGACTTAACCGAAAGCCAACAATTTACCCTTGCCCCGCAGACTCAACAAATACTGCGAAATTTGCAACAAACAGTCAAAGTTTGGGTATTTGACCCCATCCAAAACCCCCAAATTAAAGAATTGCTGCAAAGCTACAAACGCGAGGGAGGCGAAAAATTCCAATTTGAGTTTGTTGACCCGCAGGCCCAACCTGGAAAAGCGCGGGAATTTAGCATTACCAGCATCGGAGAAGTTTACCTGCAATCCGGCGAGAAAAAACAAGTTCTGCAAAAAGGTGGCACTGCTTTTGGTAGCGACCCAAATCAAGGTCTTTCAGAGATAAAACTGACCAATGCCTTAGAAGAAATCCTGACCACTCGCGTTGCTACAGTTTACTTTTTGCAAGGCAAAGGAGCCCGCCCGATAAAGGAAGGTCAAGGCGGAATTCAGCAAGCTGAAAAAGCTTTGAAAGATAAATACTACAAGGTCCAAACGCTGAATTTGACCGAACGCAAAGAAGTGCCAGAAGATGCAGATGCTTTAATCATTCCTGGGCCGGACAAACCGTTTTCCGATACAGAAATTAAAGCACTAAGAGCTTATCTCGATCGCGGCGGCAGTTTATTGTTAATGGTAGACCCGGCAATTGATACGGGATTGGGCAAATTGCTGGAAGAATGGGGCGTAAAACTAGACGCCCGTTTGGCCATCGATGCTTCGGGCACTGGTCAAAGATTTGGCCTGGGCCCTACGGTTCCCACAGTCAGGCGCTACGGCGAACATCCGATTACTCAAAGTTTTGGCAACGGTATTTCATTTTATCCATTTGCGCGTGCTATGGAAACCTCGCCAGTACAAGGGATAGAGGAAAAACCACTGATTTGGACGAGTCAGGAAAGTTGGGCGGAAAGCGATTTGACGACTAAGAAATTGGAGTTTGATCAGAAGACCGATCGACAAGGCCCGCTATTATTAGGTGTAGCTTTAGTTCGATCGTCCACTGACAGCACTCCCTTAAAGCCCTCACCTTCACCAACACCAACTTCGCCCTCGCCTTCACCCCAAGCATCACCGGCAACGCCATCGCCTTCACCCCAAGCATCGCCGACAACTTCCCCATTGCCGACAACTTCACCATCGCCGACAACTTCCCCATCGCCGACAACTTCCCCATCGCCAACAACTTCCCCATCGCCGACCGACTCGCCATCGCCGACAACTTCGCCATCACCGACAGATTCACCCTCACCGACAACTTCCCCATCGCCGACAACTTCCCCATCACCGACAGATTTACCATCACCGACAACTTCGCCCACAGCTTCCCCAATCAGCTATTCAGTGATTGTCTCGCAAGAAGCTACGCCTCCAGCATTACCGACGACTTCGCCAACACCGGCAGCATCTCCCACAGCATCTCCCCCAGAATCGGCAGAAAGTTCGCCAACACCAACACCCGCAGCATCTCCCACAGCATCTCCCACTCCAACCGCAACTCCTTCCGCGCCTTCAACTCCTAGAAAAACATCGCGAATGGTAGTAATTGGCACATCTCAATTTGTGACTAACGGTTGGTTTGACCAACAACTCAATAGCGACGTGTTTCTCAATTCAGTCAGTTGGTTGAGTAAACCAGACCAGCAAAGCTTTTCTATCAGTCCGAAAAAAGCTACTAACCGCCGCATTAACATGACTGCCCTCCAAGTAGGATTGCTGGTGTTAGCTTGGCTAATGTGGCCTTTACTCGGACTGGGAATTGGCGGCGCTATCTGGTGGAAGAGAAGATAAGTTAGTTGACTGTTGACTGTTGACTGTTGTCAGTTGTCACTGGGCAATTGTCAGTTGTCATTTGTTAATCCTTTGCTGTGGCTAATAACAAATAACCAATAACATTAATCAACAGTCAACAATGCCCCATGCCCCATGCCCCATGCCCCATGCCCCATGCCCCATGCCCCATGCCCCATGCCCAATTCGCTGTTACTATGAAATTGCAGAAAAATACATTAGTATTGATAGCCGTCGCGTTGAGCATGACTGGGTTGGTTGCTTTGTTCGAGATGCAAGTATCTCCGAAACAGGAAGCCGCTAAGGAAGAAAAACAGAAAATTTTTGCTTTTAACTCCGAGCGCATACAATTCTTTACAGTCAAAACTCCCGAAAAAATATTGACTTTTGAACGAGTTTATGCTACAAAAGGAGGCAAGTCTAGCTGGGAAATGAAATTGCCAGTGCAAGCACAGGCGAGTCAGGCATCGGTGGATTTTTTGCTCGACAGACTGGCAACAGGAAAGAGCGATCGCACGATTAATACTACTGCTGCTCAACTGCCAGAATTCGGTCTCGACGAACCCCAAGCTACAGTCACAGTAAAACTGGACAACCAGGAAACTCACCGCCTAGTTTTAGGCAAAACAGACTTTAGCGGCCGCTTCTTGTACGCTCAAGCCAATCCGCCGGAAGCGCCCTCTCAAAATTCCGCCCAAAATTTGCCCGTGCTGCTAGTGCCTTTTGACTTTAAAAATGCAGTCCAGCGACCTTTGTCAGAGTGGAAAAAAGCAGAAGAACCCAAAACAGAGAAACCGCAAAAACCCTCTCCCACGCCAAGTCCTGAGAATAAATAGATGCCCAGTTGATCTGAGATGTTGCACCATTCTCAATCAGCCTTTTATGAACAGGCAAGATGCCTGTTTCACAAAGAGTGAATTTTCTTCTGAAACAGGCCCGAAAGCCTGTTGCTGACAATGGTGCACTCTGGGATAGAATTTAAAGAACAAATCCCAAAACCTGTTACATCCAACATTCCTCACCTAAAATACAGAAAAGTCTAAACTTAAACTGTATTTAAGTGGCGTGCATTACCCCCAGGAAAGGGCGAATATGTTTCAGACAGCACTCAACCAAGGTACGACAGCAACGGATACAGCGCTTGACGTTGAACTCCGCAAGGTATTTAAGGTATTTAATGGCGAAACCGCAGTCCGCGGAGTAGACCTCAACATCCGCCAAGGAGAATTTTTTAGCATCCTCGGGCCGAGTGGCTGCGGCAAGACTACGACGCTGCGCTTAATCGCTGGGTTCGAGACTCCCTCGGCGGGCGAATTGATGATTCGTGGCCAGTCGATGACCAACACTCCAGCTTACCGCCGTCCGGTAAATACTGTGTTTCAAAGCTATGCTTTGTTCGGACACATGAATGTCTGGGACAATATCGCTTTTGGATTGCGGATCAAAAAGCTGGGTAAAGCAGAAATTGAAGAACGGGTACGGGAAGTTTTGCAATTGGTGAAAATGGAATCTTTCGCCAACAGGTTTCCCGGTCAAATGTCGGGCGGCCAGCAGCAGCGGGTGGCTTTGGCGAGAGCTCTGGTAAATAGACCGGCGGTTTTGCTGCTGGACGAACCTCTGGGTGCCCTGGATTTGAAGTTGCGGAAGCAGATGCAGTTGGAACTGTCGAATTTGCATCAAGAATTGGGTTTGACTTTTGTGATGGTGACTCACGACCAAGAAGAGGCGATGAGTCTGTCTGACCGAATTGCGGTGATGCACGAGGGGAGGATTGAGCAAATTGGCTCTCCTGAAGAAATTTATGAATGTCCGCAGACGGCTTTTGTGGCCGATTTTATTGGCGATACGAATTTGTTTGCTGGTACGGTAGAATCGATCGACCGATCGACTATCACAGTTCGCACATCAGCCAATCTGAAAATAGTCGTTCAGCAGTCGGATATGTGGAATGGTGTCACAGGCGACTCTGTTGTAGTAAGCGTTCGGCCGGAAAAAGTTTATTTGAATCTCTACCAGCCGGAAGTGTCGGTCAACTGTTTTGAAGGGCGGCTCAAAAATACTATGTACATGGGCACGCACGTTCATTACGTGGTTGAGTTGGCGTCGGGCGATAAAATTACTGTGCGCCAGCCAAATACCGGCGGGTCTTTCCCAGATCCGCACACGCCCATTTACGCTTATTGGGGAACTACTGATTGTCTCGCTTTGACCGATCGGAATTAGTCAGTTGGCAGTTGGCAGTTGGTAGTTGGTATTAGTCATTAGTCATTAGTCATTGGTTATTAGTTGGTGGTTGGTTTTCCTAACCAATAACATAGGACTATTCTCAATTCCCGATTACAAATGCCCAATTACCAATTCCCCAATCTTCAATCTCCAAATCTAAAATCTAAAATCTAAAATCTAAAATCTAAAATCGAACTGTGCCTCCGACTAACTTACCAATTTCCAGGATTTCCCCGGCTAATTCTACACGCCGTCAGTTCCTAAAAAATTCGGCGGCGACAATTTCCGGGTTAGCTGTTTCGAGTTGTGGCTGGCGACTTGCAGACGTACAATCCGCTCCTCCTGTCAAAGGTGCTGCCGACCAACTTTTCATCTATACTTGGGCAGGCTATACCGATAACGCTTTGCTCGATCGCTTTGCCGAAAAAACCGGCATTCGCGTAGTGGCAGACGTGTTTAGCTCCAACGAAGAGATGCTGGCGAGAGTTCAAGCCGGTGGCGCCCGCGCCTACAGCATCATTTACCCATCTGACTACATGGTGGTTCAAATGACGGAACTCGGGCTGTTGAGCCCATTAGACCACTCGATTTTGGGCGGACTCGATCGGCTCAAAAAACAGTTCCAAAACCCTGTCTATGACCCAGGAAACCGCTACAGCGTGCCTTTGAGTTGGGGAACAACAGGCTTAATTTACAACAGCGAACAACTCAAAGAAGAGCCTGAAGATTGGGACTATTTGTGGCAGCACAAACAGGAGTTAGCAAAGCGAATGACGCTGGCGAGTGATGTTCGAGAAGTCATGGGCGCTGCGTTGCGGATGCTGGGCTATTCTCTGAATTCTACGAACCAAGAGCAAGTTAAACAAGCTTACGAAAAGTTGGTGGAACTCAAACCTGCGATCGCATCTTTTACTACTGATGCTTGGCGGCCTCAAATGCTGACGGGGGATTTGAAAGTAGCTATGTGTTATTCTTCTGATGCTAATGAAGTAATTGCAGATAACGATAAATTGAAGTATGTCGTCCCCAAAAGCGGTTCTTCTCTGTGGACTGACACTTTAGTAATTCCTCAAGGTGCTCCCAATCCCGAAGCAGCTTATAAATGGATTAACTTTCTCCTGCAAGCCGATGTCGCTGCTTCTTTAGTAGAACGGCTCAGTTTTTCAACTCCTTCGGAAGATGCTTTTAGTTTGTTGACGCCGGAAGTCCGCGAAAACGAGATTCTTTTCCCTTCGGAAGATATTTTGAAAAAGTGCGAAGGTGTGGCTCCGGTAGGGAAATTTATGGAAGTGTACGATCGCTATTGGACTCAATTAACCAGCGGCTAATCATCAAACATAGGGCGGGTTTTACACGCAATCTCTAATTATAACCCAATATTTACAAAAACTCGCCCCCGCACAGCATATCGCCCAGTCTATCCGTATTATATCCGCGTTAATCCGCGTTAATCAGCGGTTAAAAACTCAAAAAAATTGATCTATGGCTGTTTCAACTAGAACTCCCCCTCCTATTCCTCCCAATTCTCCATTGAAGGCTGAAACTGTTTCCCCCTGGTCTGCTTGGGCAGGACCACTGGCATTGTTGGGCCCTTCTGGCTTGTTGCTGCTTTTATTATTAGTCATACCAACCCTGGTGATTTTTCAGCTTAGTTTGGTGCCGAATATTAAGCCAGGAGATTTGGTGAATCCTTCGGGAATCGGCAATTACCTGCGAGTGTTTGAGCCGCTGAATTTACAGGTGATGGGTCGATCGCTTTTTTTCGCAACGGGGACTACTATTCTGTGTCTGCTACTGGGATTTCCCGTCGCTTACTGGATCGCCCTCAATGTCTCGAAAAAGTGGCGGAATTTAACTTTGTTAGGCTTTGTATTGCCGCTGTGGACTTCTTCGCTTTTGCGATCGTATGCTTGGATCACAATTCTGCGTCCTACGGGGGTTCTCAACTCGCTGCTGGCACTTGTAGGCATTCCTCCTCTGGAATTGCTTAATCAAAGTTCCGCAGTTTTAATCGGCATGGCTTACAGTTATTTGCCTTATATCGTGACCATTCTCTACGCTTCTTTGGAAAAGTTAGACCGCAGGTTGCTAGAAGCATCTCAGGATTTGGGCGCGAATCCAGTGGAAACTTTCTGGAAAGTCACAGTACCTCAGACGATGCCGGGAATTGCTGCGGGTTCTTTGCTAGTATTTATTAGCAGTTTGGGCGATTTTGTCGATCCGGAGTTGCTCGGTGGAGCTTCGAGTATGACCGCAGCTCGTTTGATTTACAATCAGTTTTTGGGGGCGACTCAAAATTGGGGGCTGGGTTCGGCTCTGAGTATGGTATTAATCTTTGCAGTGAGTATCGGAATTGCCCTTTTGCTCAAATATGGCGATCGTAATGCAGTTTAGGATGTTTAAGGAAGAAGGAAGTTCGGCAACGGATTATATAACCGATGTAACGGATGTGACGGATGTCAGTCCGATGGAAGAAGGAAGAAAACAATCCTAACGAATTAACAATTACCAATTACCGATTACCGAGAAATGGAAAAGACAGCCGAAAATCCACAGGAGGAAATACAAGCCGATATGTACTTAAAACCTAAATTTAAGATTTCTTGGCAGGTGATATTTGCCGTTGTGATGTTTTTTTATATGTACCTGCCCATCCTGGTACTCACATTTTACAGCTTTAACAAATCGCGTTTTAGCGCCGGCTGGGAAGGATTTACTTTAGATTGGTACGTTAAATTATTTAGCGATACGCGGATTTTAGTTGCCCTGAGAAACAGTTTAACAGTTGCTGTTTGTGCAGTTGCAATCTCGGCCGTACTTGGCACTTTGATGGCCGTTGGTTTAGCCCGCTACCGCTTTCCTGGCAAGAGTTTATATCAGGGAGTCTCCTACTTGCCGATTATTATTCCAGATATTGCGACCGCAGTTGCTACTCTGGTATTTTTAGCGGCGCTGGCTATTCCTCTGAGTTTGTGGACAATTGTCGCCGCTCACATTGTGTTTTGTCTGGCTTACATCGCCCTAGCTGTTTCTACTAGATTGGCCGATTTAAACCCGTATTTAGAAGAGGCTGCCTTGGATTTGGGTGCAACGCCTGTTGAAGCTTTTATTCAGGTTTTGCTCCCTCAATTAATACCCGGAATTGTTTCTGGTTGTCTGTTGTCTTTTGTCCTCAGCATGGACGATTTTTTGATTGCGAGTTTTACCGCAGGTAGCGGGACTACAACTCTGCCGATGGAAATTTTTAGCCGGATTCGGACTGGAGTAAAACCGGATATTAATGCTTTGAGCGTACTCTTGATAGTAGGTTCGGGAGGATTGGCTTTTTTAGCGGAATATTTGCGTGGCCGGGGCGAGCAAAAACGGGCTCATTAGGCAGTGGGCAGTTGACAATTGGCAGTTGACAGTTGGTTATTTGTGAGTTGTACCAATGCCCCATGCCATATGCCCCATGCCCCATTCCCCATGCTGCTACTTGGCTGGTAATTTCACTTTAGTAGCCAAACCTAGTGCTTCCAAAACTTGAATTGTCATCCAAGTGAAGTCAATTTCCCACCATTTCATACCGTGACGCGCAGAGTATTGAAAAGCGTGGTGGTTGTTGTGCCAGCCTTCGCCGTAAGTCAAAACCGCAACCCACCAACAGTTAGTAGAACTATCTTCCGTTTCGTAAGTGCGATACCCAAATTTGTGAGTGGCGCTGTTAACAAACCAAGTGCAATGATATACCGCAACTAAGCGGACAAAAATTACCCAAACTACAAAAGGCCAGCCTGCTGCTAAGTAAAGCAAGACGCCAAAGGCGATTTGAATTGGCAAAAAGTAATTTTGCAAAAATTGATAAAACGGGTCGCTTGAAATGTCTTTTGTGCAGCGAGAAATTTCAGCGTGAGCTGGACCTTTATATAGCATCCAGCCGATGTGACTCCACCAAAAACCCTTTTGGGCATTGTGAGGGTCGAGCGCATTTTGGTCAGAGTTGGTGTGGTGCAATCGGTGCAGCCCAACCCAATCAATTATTCCTCCTTGACAGGCAAGGGCTCCGCAAAATGCTAGAAAGTATTCTACGAATTTTGGTGTCTGAAAACTGCGGTGGGTGAGCATTCGATGCCATCCGAGAGTTATTCCCAAACCGCCGGTTATCCAATGCATGAATACTGTTAAACCAACTGCTGTCCAATTGAAGTTACTGGGTAGCAGTGCGAACAAAGCGCCGATATGAAGTCCTGCTAAACTAATAACGTGCTTCCAATTGTATTGGAGTTTTTCTTGCGTTGCAATTGTCATTCTCTTTTTGATTTCTGATGAGATGCCGAGCTGAATTCACGCATACAAGTTTTGATTGAGGTAGTGAACTGTTTTGTTGAACACTTGCCCAAACTAATAAATAATGAATGAATGATAGATTTTGGATTAGAATTGAAAAAATTTACCGTTTTGTCTTAACAATAAAAATTTTGGATGCTAAACAAAATTTTTTGTTCCCAAATCTATTATAACTGATTCTGGTTTTGGTTGGGTCGATCGCACTAGATGATTCGAGCTTACTTCAACCCAACCTATACCGCTCGCAAAAACAGGATGAGGCATTGGTCACGAGCCATTAGTCCAGAACTGATGACCGACAACCCATGACTCATTGCCCATGCTATTTTTCTGCTAATTTCACTTTGGTTGCCAAACCAAGTGCTTGCAGCAGTTGAATTGTCATCCAGGTGAAGTCGATTTCCCACCATTCGAGACCGTGGCGCGCCGAGTATTGAAAGGCGTGGTGGTTATTGTGCCAGCCTTCGCCGTAGGTGAGCAGGGCAACCCACCAGCAGTTGGTCGAGCGGTCGCCCGACTCGTAGGTGCGGTAGCCAAATTTGTGGGTAGCGCTGTTAACAAGCCAAGTGCAGTGGAACACCACCACGATCCGCATAAACACGCCCCACACCACGAAAGACCAGCCGCCTAATAAATAAAGCAACACACCGAAGACGACTTGGATGGGGATAAAATATGCTTGGAGAAACTTGTATACTGGGTCGTCGCCGATGTCTTTAGTAAAGCGGGGGATTTCCACTCTGATCGGCAGATCCGAGAGCATCCAGCCCATGTGGCTCCACCAGAAGCCTTGATTGGAATCGTGGGGATCTGTTTCGGTGTCGGAATGTATGTGGTGTAACCGGTGCATTCCTACCCAGTCGATCGGGCCACCTTCACAGGAAAGGGTACCGCAAATAACTAGAAAATACTCTAGCCATTTCGGTGTTTGAAAACTGCGGTGGGTGACGAGGCGGTGATATCCGAGAGTAATTCCTAAACCACCTGTTACCCAATGCAGGAAGACTGCTAGCCCGACCGCAGACCAGCTAAAATTACCCGGCAGCAAAGCAAATAAAGCACCGATGTGCAGAAAGGCCATAAAGCCTACGACAGGCCAATCAGGAGAAGTTTTTTTGGAAGTTGCAATCGTCATGAATATATTATGTTTACAAACTAGGGGCCGCATCTACGCCATAATGAACAGCGCGCACGCAAAGGGTGAGCGAGGTATAGATGAATAGCGTTTCACGGCTACAGGAAGCAGAACAGGCACTCTTTCAGATTTTTTCTGGTATTGACACTACAGTCAAGCAAAATCTTCAACGAGTCTTAAAAGCTTTTCGCAGCCACCGGGTTGGAGTCCACCATTTTGCAGGGGTTACGGGTTACGGCCACGATGATTTGGGTCGGGAGACTTTGGACGGGGTGTTTGCCGAAGTGGTAGGGGCCCAGGCCGCGGCTGTCCGGGTACAGTTTGTTTCGGGTACTCACGCGATCGCCTGTGCTCTTTTTGGCATCCTGCGTCCTGGTGACGAAATGTTGGCAGTGGCTGGTTCTCCCTACGATACTTTAGAAGAAGTGATCGGCTTGCGGGGGCAAGGTCAAGGTTCACTGCTTGAGTTTGGCATTAGTTACCGTGAGTTGCCTCTAACTCGCGAAGGAAGTTTGGATTGGCAGGCATTGAGCTCTACTATTTCAGCAAAGACTCGCCTGGTTTTTATCCAGCGCTCTTGCGGCTATTCTTGGCGGTCGAGTTTGTCTATTTCTGAGATTGAAAAAATCGTCGCCATAGTCAAACATCAGAATCCTAACACAATTTGCTTTGTTGATAATTGTTACGGGGAGTTTGTGGATGATTGCGAACCTACTGCTGTGGGTGCGGATCTGATGGCTGGTTCTTTAATCAAAAATCCGGGGGGTACGATCGTCCCTGCTGGCGGTTACGTTGCTGGGAGGGCTGATTTGGTGGAGGCGGCAACTTGTCGCTTGACCGCGCCGGGAATCGGCAGCAGCGGCGGCGCAACTTTTGATTTGAATCGGCTGCTTTTTCAAGGTTTGTTTATGGCTCCCGGTTGTGTGGGGGAGGCGATGAAGGGCAATCATTTGACGGCTTATGTTTTTTATAAGTTGGGTTATCGAGTGAATCCTATGCCTTTGGCCAGAAGACGAGATGTGATTCAGGCGATCGAATTCGGTTCTGCTGATAAGTTAATTGCTTTTTGTCGGGCTGTTCAGCAAAATTCCCCCGTCGGTTCCTATTTAGATCCGGTGCCGGCTCCGATGCACGGGTATGAAAGTCAGTTGGTGATGGCTGGGGGTACTTTTATTGATGGGAGTACGTCGGAGTTTTCGGCTGACGGGCCTCTGCGGGAGCCTTACGTGGCTTTTTGTCAGGGGGGGACTCATTGGACTCATGTATCGATCGCTCTTGAGGATGCGATCGAGGCTGTGGGCCCAGCTAAGTAAGTTGTAGGGGCGGTGCGGTATGGGGGAACCCTGGATTTGCATGGTGATTTTTGGGGATTTTTTGACCACGAATTTCAAAGGTGGTACCCGCCACGTGATTTATCCGTGGAATCAATCCAAAATCTAAAATCCTCAAGCCCCCGCATTTATCCGTGGGGTCGCCTCTAAAATCTCAAATCTAAAATCGATTGACCGCAGATGCAGGCAGATTAACGCTGATGAACGCAGATTAGAAGATGTATCCGGGGTCGGCTGCTGGGAGTGGGTTCGCCTTCGATCGCACCGGAACCGGTACACAGCATTAAAGCTAAAATTAATATGGCTGTATTTGCGAGTTTACTCGGCATTTTTGAGGGCTTGAATATCGCCTTGCATAATGATGCTGACATTGCGCGAAATCTTGTCGATTTCCCACTCCCACCACCGAATTTCTAATAGTTGTGCTACTTCAGAATCGCTAAAACGCTGTTTGATTGGATGGGCCGGATTTCCACCGACAACTGTGTAAGCGGGAATGTCTTTTACTACAACGGATTTGGCGGCTATGACGGCACCGTCGCCGATTTTGACTCCGGGCATAATCAGGGATTCATAGCCGATCCAAACATCATTGCCAATGACGGTATCGCCTTTACTTGGCAGTTCCATTACTAAATTCATGGCTGTTTCCCAACCATTACCAAAAACCGGAAAAGGATAAGTTGAAATGCCGTCTAGTTTGTGATTTGCACCGTTCATTATGAATTTGACGTTGGTGGCGATCGCACAAAATTTGCCAATTATTAATCGGTCGTTTCCGTAGTTATAAAGTACATTTTTTTCAAAGTTTTCTGGATCTATTGGATCGTCGTAATATGAGTAATCGCCGATGATAATGTTGGGGGATTTAATAAAGTTTTTGATGAAGCATACGCGCCGCTGATCGGCCATCGGATAAGGTCGGTTTGGATCGGGCCCAATTTCTGTCATAAGTTTCAATCCTTAAAGGTTCGCAGTCAGGAATTTATTAAATATCACATAGTAGTAGAGTTGTCAAGGGCTGGGCGAGAAATTTTTGGTTGATCGCCCTGCAAGAAATAAGACAAAATGGTAAAAGCCAACATCCATTCGTGTGGCGAAGCTGTTAAAAATCCCAAATTAATATTAAACAACCGATCACAGTGAGATAATTTATGAGAGTACGAACCTACGAAATCGGTGATACCCAACAAATTGTAAAACTGTTTTACGACACCATACATGAAGTAAACATCCGAGATTACACACAAGCACAAGTAGATGCTTGGGCACCAGCAGAGATGGATATCGAAAGTTGGACTAAAAGTTTAAGCAGTAAATTTACTTTTGTAGCAGAAGAGGGCGATCAAATTGCAGGTTTTGGGGAATTAGAAGCAAGCGGCCATATCGATTGCTTTTTCTGTCATCAAGATTTTCAAAGACAAGGAGTCGGCAGGCTAATTTTAAAACAAATTGAGTCAAAAGCCAAAGACTTAGGAATTAACAAGTTATTTGCCGAAGCCAGCATTACAGCTCGACCTTTTTTTGAAAGCCAGGGATTTATTGTGATTAGAAAACAAGAAGTAGAATGCAGAGGACAAAAACTCATCAACTTTGCCATGGAAAAAAATATATAAACAACGATTTGTGTAAAATTAGATCCAAGTGTTTTACTGAGGAGTTGCGATGGTGACGGAAGCTACAAATGTGCTGGGCGGAAAGTTAGAGACTTGCTGCACTTCGCCCATGACAGGATATTATCGGGACGGCAAATGCAATACAGGTGGTGGCGACTTTGGGGCTCACACTGTTTGTGCTCAACTGACAGAAGAGTTTTTGCAATTCACTAAATCGAATGGAAATGATTTGAGCACTCCGGTTCCCGAATTTAATTTTCCCGGTTTGAAGCCTGGGGATTGTTGGTGTTTGTGTGCTTCTCGCTGGAAGGAAGCAATGGATGCAGGTGTTGCGCCGCCTGTGGTTTTGGCTGCGACTCACGCCTTGACTTTGGAATACGTTTCTTTGGATGAATTGAAGCAGCACGCTGCTGATTTGTAGGAGGATATTGGTGTGCGATCGCTTTTAGTCAATAAGGGCGATCGTCTTTTTCTGATGAACATCAAGTCAATGGATTTGAGATTTGAGATCGATCGCCACTCAAATATTTAAGTGCGATCGCTCGTCATTTCGAGGTTTTACTATTAGATTAACCTACGGCTTTACTCGATCCTGATTCTCAGTTAGATTTGGTGCCGGCGGTGCAGCGTTTGGTCAAAAATTGCGGGCTGACGGCTTTGTGGGTGACTCACCGTTTGGATAAGTTGAATTATTGCGATCGGGCTTTTTTGTTGGAGAAGTGTGAAGTGCTCGCTCGGGGCGATGCACCAAGGTTAAAGCAGCGGTTGATGCAAATTCAGGAAGTTTAGTCGCTGAAGTTTGGCCAGAATTAGCGATCGCATTTCATCGGATGTGATATTAATATTAAAGGTAAAATAAGGATGACTAAAGGGACTTAGACAAAAACTGAAGCCATTTTGGCTTGAAACGCAGATAGAGAAATACTTTTAGCTCGAATGGGTCTTAACCTAGTTATACCAAGGGTTTTAGACATTTTTAGGTGATCTATTTCTTTCCATTCCCTAGAGAGGGTTTCAGCTTTTAAAGGGGCTGGAAAATGTTTAAGTCCCACTACAAAGCTGGCTGTGTAAGTCTTCTTCCTTATTCCTTCTTTCTTCTACTTAACGATCGCGATCGCAACACTGCATAATCCTGTATAATTCTGTGAAGGCTATTTTGAGCCACCAGGGTCATTCAACAAAACTTCATATTTTTCCTTATGTTAGACGCTAAAACTCTATTTCAGGAAA
Organism: Microcoleus sp. Pol8_D6; assembly: GCF_036700965.1. Classification (NCBI taxonomy): domain Bacteria; kingdom Bacillati; phylum Cyanobacteriota; class Cyanophyceae; order Oscillatoriales; family Microcoleaceae; genus Microcoleus; species Microcoleus sp. Pol8_D6. The sequence goes on from NZ_JAUBPW010000073.1 coordinate 32,106, forward strand.
CCTACTATCTGGCTAAAAACCCAGAGGTAGCAGCCGCTCTAGCCAAAGGGAACTTCCAAAACGGATTTGAACACTTCACCCAATTCGGTCAATTTGAGGGTCGCAACCCTAGCGCCCTATTCGATACTAATTATTATCTCCTGAATAACCCTGATGTTGCCACCGCTGTCAACAGCAAAGCTACCACAGCAATACAACACTTCATTAATTTTGGAGAATCAGAAGGCCGCAATCCTAGCCCATTCTATAACAACAGCTATTATCTAGGGAAAAAATCTCGATGTTGCTGCGGCTGTCGATCGCGATGAAATTACTGGTATTGGTCACTTCATCCAATTTGGTGAATCGGAAAACCGCAGTCCTAGCCCTTTATATAACGATAGCTATTATCTGGCAAAAAACCCAGATATTACTGCTGCTGTTGAGCGCGACGAACTCACTGGCATTGAACACTTTATCAATTTTGGTGCTGCTGAAGGGCGAGATGTCACCCCATTTATTAAGTCTGGTGACTCAACCTTGCCAAATGGCGTTGCTTCTGGAGATACCACCCAAACTTCAACGGTTTTGTTGACTCGCAGCACAGTTCTTGGTAATGTTGTCTTTGAATACTCCACAGATCCAAATTTCGGTAACAGTCTCGGTACGATCGCGAAAACAGTCACCGATATTACCGTACCGGTGAAAGCCGAACTGACGAATTTAAAGCCTGGTACTCAATATTTTTATCGAGTGCGTGATGCCGCTGGCACTTCAGCAGTTGGGCAATTCCGCACTGCGGCTGAATTGGGAAGTCGCAAAGGTTTACGATTTGGAGTAGCAGGCGACTGGCAAGGTCAACTTACTCCTTTCCCCGCTATTTCCAATGCGCCGGAACGCAATCTCGACTTTTTTGTTCGCATCGGCGACTCCGCTTATGTAGACGATCTATCCCCAGATTTGCCAGGAGTCAGACAACCTAAAACTTTTGAAGAGTTTAGCACCAAATACAACGAAGTCTATTCTCAGCGTTATGGCCTCAATACTTGGGGTGATTTGGAGGCTTCTACCAGCATCTATTCTAGCTGGGATGACCACGAACTCACGAATGATTTTGCTGGGGGTGCAACACCTGCTGAGTCGCCGCAAAAAGAGGGGATTTTCGGGACGGGGGGAGGCTTTGTCAATGATACATCGGTATTTGATAAAGCTTTACAAGCATTTCAAGCTTACAACCCCCTGCGAAATGATTTTTACAGCAATACGGGCGATCCTCGTACTGCTAACGAGCAGAAACTTTATCGCTATAATACCTTCGGCAGTGATGCAGCTACATTTGTGTTAGACTTGCGCTCTTTCCGAGATAATTCTTTGAAAAGTATTCCAGAAACTTCCGACCAGGCTACTGTTAATAAGTTTCTCAATGATGCCTTTACGCCCAATCGCACGATGTTATACCAATTCTCCAAAATTATGCTACAGTATTTAGTGCCGATAGAATATAATCCCATCCCGTGATAGATGCGATT
>NZ_JAUBPW010000074.1:0-33284 GCF_036700965.1 Microcoleus sp. Pol8_D6
CTTGGTAATTTACTTTCATACAATCGTCCTTTTGCTAGAAGTGCTATTGTAGCATATTTTTGGAGAAGTGGTATTAGGTAGCATCACAGACACGCCACGTCAGAATCTCCCAACGTTTAAGGACAGGTTCAGCAATCACGATCTCATTTTCTTTTGCCTCCATGACGATCAAATAATCTCCCTGGTTAAATCTGCCGTTGTAAATTCTTGCTTGTTCTTCTGGCACAAACCATCCTTGAAGTGCGCCATATAGACCGCCAGCAGTTGCAGCAATCCCACTTCCAACGAAAGTTGCTAAAAGGCTTTCAACCGCTAATGCCTGACCAATACCGGGAATTAGCAGGCTGCTGAGTCCAACAATTAACGCTAATGAACCTAGTCCTATGCTGCCTAAGATCGCGCCTACTTGTGCGCCTGTTGCTCTTGTGATTAAAATTTGCTGCACTCCCAGAGAGTCCAAATCATCATGGTCAGAAGGTTTAGCAATCACTGAAATCTTGTGCATGGGGAAGCCCCGGCTTTTTAGCTCAACTAGCGCCTGCTCTGCGTTTCGATGATTAGTAAATAGGCCGCTAGCACGTTTGAGGTTTTGGTAATTCATGAGAAACATTCAATATTCAACGCTACAAAGTTGGTAAATAGTGTGTAAACTTGCTGGCAATAGACGCATCACAAAAACCACTTAGTTCAGAGGTGCAAAACGCTTTAGCAAAGCTGACAAAGGAATCATGGGCAGTCCGAATCCGATACAAATTAAGCCTTGGATTAGGTTCAAAGCTTCTGTGTCGAATAACTGATTCATAATGCCCAATTGGCTAAACAGGAATTGGAGAATGAAAATAGCCCCAATGCCGATCGCTACCGCATAGCCAACTGATTCATCTTTACCGCGTAGTTTGGCGACGATCGCCGGAACGAAGCGACTGATACTTAATAGGTAAAAAGCTTCGGCCGCCACCAATGCTTGAATTGCCATCGTCCGGGCTAGAGCTTCATTGCCTGTGGTTTGGACGATCCATTCAAACATCCCAAAGATCGCAATCCAGTTAAACACTGAAACTGTCAGAATGCGAGCCGTCAGCCTGCGAGACAGCAGCGGTTCATTGGCCGGTCGAGGTGGATGTTGCATGACATCGGGAGAGGGCGGCTCAAATGCCAACGGTAAACTCAACGCAACTGAACTGACCATATTCAGCCAGAGAATTTGTACTGGCAAAATGGGTAGCGGGGTTGCCAGAAGTACGGCAATCAAGATGGTCATGGACTCTCCACCATTCACGGGCAGGATGAAGGCGATCGCCCGCAGCAGATTCTTATAAACCGTGCGTCCTTCCTCAACTGCTTTCTCGATCGAAGCAAAGTTGTCGTTTGTCAACAGCATATCCGCTGCTTCTTTTGTAACTTCGGTGCCTGTAATACCCATCGCTATCCCAATGTCAGCTTGCTTCAGGGCGGGAGCATCGTTAACTCCATCTCCAGTCATCGCCACAATCTCGCCCTTAGACTGAAGTGCTTCGACAATGCGGAGCTTTTGCTCTGGTGCGACACGAGCAAACACGCAGCTTTGTTCAACAGCATTGGCGAATTGCTGCTGGTTCATTTGAGCGAGTTCTTGACCGGTAAAAACGGGAGCCTCTTGGGTTTGATTTAGTCCCATTTGGTGAGCGATCGCTGCTGCTGTTTTGGCATGATCGCCCGTAATCATCTTGACCTGAATTCCCGCAGATCGACAGGCTTGAATCGCTTGAATCGCTTCGGGGCGAGGCGGGTCGATCATGCCTTGCAGACCCAGAAAAGTTAACCCTTGCTCAATATCAGAATGCTCAATTGAAGATTGAGAAGCGGGTACAACTTTCTTGGCAAGTGCCAGAACTCGTAACCCTTTTTTCGCCATTCTGTCCACGGTTTGCTCGATCGGCACGGCGTTGATGGATCTCGCCTCTCCCTCTTCATCGAGCATCTGGTGACACCGCTTCAGAATTGCCTCAATTGAACCCTTGACATAAATCAACCGTTCTGGATGATCGTCATGTAAGGTTGCCATGTATTGAAACTGAGATTCAAACGGCAGTGTATCGACCCGGGAAAACGCTTCCTCCAGTTTCTCAGTAATTAACCCCGCTTTTTGGGCTACCGCAACCAGCGCCCCTTCCGTTGGACTACCGACTAAAGTCCAGTTTCCATCTTGCACCTCTAGATGCGAATCGTTGCACAAAAGTCCTGCTTGCAAGCATTCATATAAAGCAGGTGCGATCGTCAAATCAACGGAATTTCCATTTACAGAAATTTCCCCGTCTGGTGCATATCCTCCACCGCTAACCCGATATCGCTTTCCACCGGCATCAATCTCCTGAACAGTCATTTGATTCTCAGTCAAGGTTCCGGTTTTGTCGGAACAAATCACGGTGGTGCTGCCCAGCGTCTCAATTGCCGGAAGTTTGCGAATAATGGCGTGCTGCTTTGCCATCCGGGAAACCCCGATCGCCAGTGTCACCGTTAAAATCGCGGGTAAGCCTTCAGGAATTGCGCTGACGGCAAGCGCCACAGATGCCTTGAACACCTCAACCCAAGAAAATCTCTGGGCAATGCCTGCAGCAAACGTGAAGGCAGCCAAACCTAAAATGACATAGAGCAAGGTTTTGCTAAATTTGTCAATTTTGCGACTCAGTGGGGTTTCCAGTGTGGTACTTTGCTGCATGAGTTGGGAGATGTGTCCGGTCTCGGTCATGTCACCAATGCTGACGACGAGTCCGCGTCCCTGTCCAAACGTTACCAGGCTTCCGGTATACGCCATGTTTGTGCGATCGGCCAGTGCAGCGTCTGCCTCTAGCGCCTGGGATTGCTTCTGAACCGGGACAGATTCTCCCGTTAACGCTGATTCATCAACCTGTAAGTCACGGACTTCGATCAGCCGTAGATCCGCAGACACTTTATCCCCAGAAGACAGCAAGACGAGATCGCCAGGAACCAGTTCACTGGATGAAACTACTTGCTTTTGACCGTGGCGGAGAATGGTTGCCTCAGTTGCAACAGATTTTGCTAAAGCGGCGATCGCATTCTCTGCCTTTGACTCTTGAACGAAACCAATGGTGGCATTCGTCAGAGCAACCCCAAAAATTACCCCTGAATCAATCCACTCTTTCAGAAATGCTGTTACTATCCCAGCAGCTAACAAAATGTAGATTAGCGGCTGATTCAGTTGCTGAAAAAATCGCAACCAGGCACTTTGCTGCTTCTGAGCCGTTAGTTGATTGGGGCCGAGGATCTCGCGCCGCTCCGCTGACACCTCAGAAGATAGACCTATTTCCAGATCAGTCTCTAAAATCCGAGCCACTTTCTCGACAGAGAGGTGATGCCAAGAGTGTTCTACTAATTTTTCTACATTCGTTGCAGTCATAACGTTTCTTGTCAAGCCAACTGCTTATTTATTATTTCGTCTTGTTTCTAGCGTCATTGATGAAAGTGAGGGAAAAGTGAGCGACTAATTTCTGTTACTCACATTTGGATCACATTTGCTCCCTATACTTATGCAGAGAACCGATTAAGATAACTTACAGCGTATTCCAGGTTTATGAAGTACAGTAGCAGCAGCTTTTAAAATAATTTTTGAAGTGTTTAATATTAACCAAATCAAGCGCAGTGGCCAGTAAAACGTCAACCATCTTAGTAGTGGTTGCCGAGAAGTGACGTAAAAAAGCTTTCAGTTGTGACCACCATAATTCGATTGGGTTAAAGTCAGGAGAATAAGGTGATAAATTCAGGACACTCCCACCAGCCGCTTGAATCAAGGGTTCAATTACTGCCAACTTATGGGCTGGGAGATTATCAATTGACTTCAACTGCACCATCCCATAAGTTAGGCACTAAAAAATGTTCAATAAATACTTCAAAGGCCTTGCCATCCATTGACCCATTTAGCGTCATTAATCCTACTACTTTCGTCAAGCTAATTGCTCCGACAACTGTGACTTTTGCACCCCGATAAAAGGGTTTTAAATCGTAGACTCTACTGCCAGATAGTGAACGTGCATGGGTTCGGATCAACCCCAATAAAACGCCCATTTCATCCAAAAAAACGAGGTTGTCCGGGTTGATGTTTTTCACTTTTTCCCAATACTCACATCTCAAAATTTGCACTCTTTCTGTGGCCGCCTGACTACTGCGGATTGTTTTTTTTTTCGCGTCAAATTTAGCTTTTTGAGTTCACGACACATCATACTAGGGCTGACAGACTCCTTGTGCGTCGATAGCCAATATTCACAATATTCTGACAATGTGCTATCAGGATATTTTTCTACCATTTCCGTCAATTGAGTTGTGTGCGAGTGTAACACACTTTTAACGCTTCCACCTGGTTTTTTGGGTTGAACATGACCCGTCACTTGTTTTTGTTTTAGGATTTTCTGGACAAAAGCTTTACTCACATCAAATCTGGCAGCTACTTTGCGAATGGATGTATCACATTGTTCATAAGCTTTAACTATTTTTTCACGAAACTCGATCGAATAAGGTTTCATTTTTTTGCACAAATCTACTAAAATTAGTGTACCACACTCACCTGGAATATGCTGTAAGTCTTGAATCATAGTTGCAACTATATTTAACCATAGGGGATTGCCTCGGTAAAGGTCGATTAGTTCTGACCATTTCTCCGGTTCTGCTAAACCTTTTTCTCTAAAGATTTCTTGTGCTTCGGGGCCTAAGCCGTTGAGTTGCAGAGTTTTGCAGGGGCGGTTTTCGCTTTCTAAGGTAGCGATTTCTCTGGGTTTTTCCCAACTCAGGAGAATTAAGCAACTGTTGTGGGATGATTCTGCTATTTGTTTAAAGAATGCGCCGTAATTTTCATATCCTGGCTGGTAATTTCCTGCGAGTTGTTGGCTGCTGAAGATTGTTTGGACATCATCGAGGATGATCAGACAGCGGTGCGATCGTAAATATTCTAGTAGGGGCAATCCCCCCGTGGTTGCCCTTTCTTCGGGATAGGGGGCGGGCACGGGGGCACCGCCCCTACAGAATTTAATTAAGTCGGTTTGGAGTGATGCCAGCGGTGGGGAGTTGCGGAGGCTTCGCCAGATAATGCGATCGAATTCGTGTTGAATTTGTGAGATTAGTTGGAGAGTAGGGGCGGTTTTGCCAATACCGGATAAGCCTAAGATGCTGATGCGGCCTAAAATCCAGTTTTCGAGGGTGGTGAGTTCGGATGTGCGGTTATAGAATAGGTTGGGTTCTGGTGCATCGGATAAGTCTAAATGTACTTTCGGTTCGGAATTGCTTGTTTTTTCGTTAAATCTATCCTTGTCTTGCGGTTCAGGTTGTAATTTTTTTGAGGATTGCGAACTATCAGCAGAGATGTTACCAATATGAATACAGCCATTGCCAAAAAGCGAGATATTGCCAACTCGTAAATTTTCCAGCTTTGCTCTAAAATTTGCTTTAGATACTTGTTCCTCGCCTAATGCAACTGATAAAAGTTTCCATAATTTAAAGCCAACCTCTTTAACATATTTCTCTGAACGGTTGTGATGCTGTGCAATTTCTTTATATTTCTGATTGTCCCAAGCGCCACGTAATATAGCTTTTTGCAGACTATCTAAATGTTTTCCCGTAGTAGTCAAAGCTAGATGGTCTACAAATTATAAAGCTTCTTCAACGTCCATCGGTCACGTAGATGCAAGGGGTTCACCTGATTGTAACCCAACTAAATATGACTTTTTCAGTAGCAACCAACTAAATGTGACTTTTTATGACCTAGTTGGGATGAAAACAACTACTAAATATGACTTTATCTGGCTTGACAAGCTTGGGTATTTAGGAAAGAATTTATACTTAAGACAACAAAAAGTTATGCTAAGCGCTAGTTGTATCTACCTGTTATGACACAACCGAATATTTTGGAACTCGCGAAACAGGGAGATGCAAAGGCGATCGCGCTTCTGCTGAACCGCCAGCTACAAGCCAAGGGCATCACCGCCGCAGCTTCCCTTAAGGATGGTTGTTTACAGGTGATGCTGGAAGCGGCAGAAGCGCCTAGCCAGCAAATATTGGCCCCGTGGGCGAGTAAGTCGATCGCTGGCTTGGGGGCTGCATCGATTGAGAAAGTCAAGGTTTACGGCCGACAGACGGGGGCGAAGGTGCCGGCGTGGAGTCAAGAGTTTGAAGTGGCGGGGCAAAAATTGCCTGTTGCAGATGTTACAGAGGGGCGGGCAAGTTATAGTGATAATACGGAGTCAAATCAGCTTAGTTTGAAGGAACGGGCTAAGCTTGGGGATGTGGAGGCGATCGCCAGTCTGTTAAATCTTCCGTTGCAAAACAAGGGAATTACGGCGACTGCGAGTTTGCAAGATGGTTGTTTGCAAGTGATGCTGGAGTCGGATGTGGTTCCTGATGAGGAGGTTTCTATCAGGGTTGTTCGCAGGGAGTTGACGAATTTGAAGGCGGGGGCGATCGCTTCTGTGAAGGTTTACGGGCAGCAGGCGGGTGAGGATTTTCCGGCTTGGAATAGAGAGTTTGAGCTAAAGGCAGAGGTTAGTTCAGATTCAAAAAAATTATCAACAGATAAATTTGCAAATAAACCTGAAATTTTGACTCAAGTTATTCAGTTAATGAAACAGCAAAAGTTTCAAGAAGTATTAGAAATATCTAAAAATCATCTTCAGGAGAATCCACAGAGTCAAAAAATTTTGCTGGCAGGAGGAGTTATTGTCTTAGCAGCTCTAAGCTTTAAAGGAATACCAATTGGTCAACAAACTCCATTACCTACGGTCGTTACCTCCTCTAGTGCGCCGTCACCAACCAGCGATCCAGTAAAAGATTCAGCTACAAAGTTTATGGAGCAATATTTAGATGACATTGTTAACAAGGGAAATAGTGGCACTTCTTACTGGTGTAGTAAGTCTCAAGATTTTGCATCATCTTTCTTTGCACCTAGAAACGTCAAAATTCTAGATATGGTAGCATCTGATACTACCGTATCGGTTACGATTCAGCTTGACTCCAGCAACAAGGGGGGTGGGCAAATTACAAATAATTGGTTAATTTTTTTGGATAAGGAAGAAGATCAGACTAAATCCAGCACCTTGCACGATGGCTGGTGTGTTGCCTTTATCAGTGATAAATCAAAATAGTGAATAAGTTAAAATGTCTGACCTAATCTCAAAAACCACCGCACACCTAGACTACCCATTCCTATTAGTCACACACATGGTCTGTGCGGATCAGCAGATTCACAGTGAAGAGTCGAAAGCACTACGCGAACTAGCAACGCAGATCGGCGCTTCTCAACGCACTCTCGCTGAGATGGAAAAAATTCTAGCTCAAGAGGAAAACCAGCTTTCTGTAGAGGATTTAGCTCGGAAAGTGTCGCCCGGTGAGCAAAGTGAGGCCATGTCGCAAATGTTGGCGATCGCCTATGTTGACGGTTTCTGTTCAGCATTAGAACGCCAGATGGCGGAACAAGTAGCAGGGATTTGGAACTGGTCAACGGGAGAAGTACAGCGACAGTTGGCAGAAGTTGGAGCCTTCACTGATACCCGATTCATAGGCGAACACAACCAACAACAGAAAGTCTCTTTCGGTGCGCGTTTCCTTACAGGGGCTGATTCTCTACTTTCACGCGCATTGGTGGATAATGTAGCAAAGCTCACTGGGAGTGAGCAAAAAGTTGAGCAAATACGCCGGGAAATCCTGTTAACGGGGCCAGAATATGATGAGGCGATTCGTCAGTGTGCAGTCATCGCTGATGAAGATTACAAATTTGCCGAATTGGCACTTAAAAGAGCTTTACTAGCACTTTCCAATTTGGGCAAAAATATTCAACTGGCTATCGAAGACATCAAACATAAAACAGGTGGTAAAGGTCAAGCTACCACTGCTAAGGAAGTCGCCAAGCAACTTGAGGATACTAGAAACTCTCTGAGTGCCGAGATTATTAAAGAAATGGAGAGTGTACGGGAGTCGCTTCGGGCCAAGGAACGCGCTCTCAATCATTTCAGCATCACCTTTATGGGCAGAACTAAGGCGGGGAAAAGCACTCTTCACGCCATAGTTACAGATGATGGATGGGATGCGATAGGTGTAGGAAAGCAGCGCACAACTAGGTTTAATCGGGTGTACGAGTGGAAGAATATTCGCATCATTGATACTCCTAGGATTGGTGCTCCGGGTGGCAAAAGTGATGAAGAAATTGCTAAAAGTATTATCGACGAGTCAGATGTAATTTGTTATGTCGTGACAAATGACAGTATCCAAGAGAGTGAGTTTGCTTTCTTGCGGTTACTAAAGGAAAAAGCCAAGCCATTAATTATTCTACTGAATGTCCATAAGAACCTGCGCGACTCTCGCTGGTTGGAGCATTTCTTAAAGAACCCCGATAAAATGTTTGTGATGGATGGTCAAAGTGGTCTAGGCGGACACATTGATCGTATCCGTCGCTACGCTCAAGAGCATTATGCTAATGACTATTTCAATATTGTTCCTGTGATGCTGTTGGCGGCGCAGCTTTCCCGCGAACCAGAACACGCAAAGAAGAAACAGGAGCTTTTTAAGGCAAGTCGGATGCAGGATTTTCTTGATTTAATTCGTGTATCTCTGGTTAATCATGGGGCAATTCGTCGCTCTCAAACTCTGCTTGGTTCTACCGTAGGTGCAATTGATAATCCTTATAAGTGGGTAAATCAACAAGCTTTAGTCTATGAAAAATTGACAGAGACGCTGAAAAATAAACGTCAGACGATCGAAAAGCAAATCCATAGAGCTGGAAGGGACAGCCGTGAATCTTTACAGCAACAAATCGTATCAATTTTTCAAGATGCTATCAATGCTATTCCATCCTTTGCTGAGGCTTATTGGGAATCCAAGGAAAATCAAATGAAGTCTGGATGGGAACAAAAATTAAAGTCTATCCGATTTGAGGAACGCCTGAAAGCCGCATATCTAGAGAATGGCGAAAAATTTAACCAAGAAGTTCAGGAAGTTCTTGAAGAAGTCGGAAATGAATTAAAACTGATTGCTCAACTAGAAGGTGGGAACTTTCAATTTGTCGAGCAGGATTCAAAGACTTTCAATAAACTAGCTTTTAAAATAGGTAGCATTCTTCTGATACCTTTAGCAGGACTAGCTTTAACACCTCTTGGTTTACCTGCGCTTGCTGCGACTGCAATCGTAATGGTTAGTGGTTTGATGATCAATTGGCTTGCCGATCGCTTTAAATCAAAAGATCAAAAGCGTGGCGAGGCTGTTAAAAACATTTCAACTTTACTAAATGAGCAATTGAGCAAGCATAAGCAAGCCACCCTCAGAGACGCTGAGGCTAACTTCAGCAAGTTTTGTGATTCTGTTGCCGTGAATATTGATGCATACTTTGAGGAATTAATTAAAAGACTAGATGAACTTGCGACTCAGCTTGAAGAAGCAAAAGAGAAGTTATCACGTGGAGAAAATTATCTAAATCGTGCTTATGCTATGCGAATCATTGACTGGTGTACTGAAGAAAACGAAACTCTCACAGATGAGCGTATCAAGGAAACCATGGTCAAAGTCGAGCGAAATTTCGGGCGTAACATGAAGATTGTCACAAAATCCAAAGTTCAGCGACTAAAATCACTAGAGGATATCAAACACATCCTTCAAGAGGATATTTCCTTTAGCAATCTCAAATCTCCCAAAAAGGACTAAATTACCATGACTCAGAACAACCCCAACTTTAAAGCTGCCGATGTTGGTGCTTATTTCAAGAAGACGCTAGTAAAGTTTGACAACTTACTGGCTCAGGGAAACACACCCGAACTAACAGCTATCCGCCAAAAAGTGCGCGATGAATTAAAAGAGTATCGAGAACAGGGGATTCTCGGAGTAGCTTTGGTAGGGCAGTACAGTGCAGGTAAATCAACCATCATTTCTGGCATGACAGGACGGCGCGATATCCGCATTGATGCTGATATTGCTACTGATAAAACTACCAATTATGATTGGAACGGCATCAAGCTAATTGATACGCCTGGACTTTTTACAGACCGCCAAGATCACGATGAGATTACTTATGATGCCATTAACAAATCAGACTTGCTGGTTTTTTGCCTCACCTATATGCTCTTTGACTCATTGACAGCAGAGAATTTCAAGAAGTTAGCCTATGAAAAAGGCTATCGCTGGAAAATGATGCTGGTTATTAATAAAATGTCTGATGAAGCAGGAGAAGAAGAGCAAAAAATTGCCAACTACCGCAAAAGTCTTGCTGATGCACTGAAGCCTTACAGTCTTGATGAATTTCCGATCTGCTTTATCGATGCCAAAGACTACTGTGAAGGCATTGATGATAAAGATGATTTTCTGACGGAAATCAGCCGCTTTCCAACTTTTATTGATGCTCTCAATCAGTTTGTAGAGCGTCGTGGCTCCCTTGCTCGTTTTGATACACCTGTCCGAATTGCTCTAAGCTGTGTTGATGAGGCTCAGTTGAGCTTTACTCGCAACTCTACCGAAGATTCTGCTTTTTTTGAAGTGCTGACCCGGTTATCTCGCACAGTGCGTAAAGAGCGCGATCGTCTCCGTACCAAGATTCATAGCATAGCACTACTATTGTCATCAGCAGTTGTTAATGAAGGAAGAATCCTAGCCTCAGCAGTTGGTGGCAAAGATAACTTTGAGATGCTTAATAAACAGGCTGAAATCAAGCTACAACAACACTATGAGAGAGCAGGGCGCGAAATGGAACAAGCTGTGAATACAGCCGTTGAGTCAATACAAGATGAAGTTAAAGATATACTGCAAAGTAAGTTAGTCCAGGCGTTTGTAGCCCGTTTGCAGGTCAACCAAAAAGTATCTATACAAAATGAAGATAGGAATCGACTGATAGAGCAAGTTGAAATGCTTTTCCAAGTTGGAGAAAAAGTAGGACTTGATGTAAGTCAACTTACTGACTTAGGGACAAGAGGGTTTTTACCTACTGCTGGAGGGGGTTTTTTACGCTCTATGGATGTGGTAGGAAGCAATCTCCATAAAACTGTTTTGGGTGTCGGAGAATTTATCGGCTTTAACTTTCGACCTTGGCAAGCAGTCAACATTGCTAAAGACATAGCTAATGTCGCTATGTTTGTCGGCCCTCTTCTAACATTAGTTTCAATCGGAGCGGAATTTTATAAAGCCAAACAGGAACAGGAGCAAGAGCAGAAAATGGCTGAGGCTCGAAGCGAAATTACAAGTCAGTTTATCGCGATAGCTCAAAACCTTGAATATCAACTTGAATGGCAGTTGCGAGAATTTGAGCAACAAGTTTACGGAGAGATTGAGAAGCAAATTGCAGCCGCTCGTCTGAAGGAAGAGGAAGCGATTTCTGCTTCTAATACTTGGGTAAAACAACTGGCAGAAATCCGTAAGAATTTTGACGCGATTATCCAGTACATCACGAAGGCAACAGCTAATCCGAATACTTGAAGCTGAAAAAGCGCGATCGCCCTTAAATCGCAACTTGTCAAAAAGCGCGATCGCCCTCGCTTCCATTATTTAGAGAAGACACGACCCGAATGATATTTTTTCATCGATTCGTGAGAAATAATCCCATCACAAGATGCGTCTCTGGGTATATCTCCTCTAGCTTCTAACCAAGGCCTTTCACTGCAAATCATTCGTTCCAAAGTTTCATCATCATACTCAAAATATGCCTCCGCAACTTCTTCGAGAAATTGCCCAACTTTTTGGGGAAGTTTTGGTTGTTCGATTTTCTCTGTAATTGGTTCCCAACTAAATTGGCATTGATACTTCTCTAATAAATCAGAAATAACCGGCCCGTGAATCCCTGCTTGAAAATCTGCATCAAATAGTGGCTTACCGTAAACTCCTAAATACCAAGCTTGAGCGTAATACATTAGTTTTTGTAGCTTGTGGACGTTGATTGCTACATTAGTTTGCGCGGCTAACCAAAGCAAAGCATTTGCAATATCTCGATAGCTCAGTTTTTCTGAATTAGTTGGAACCGCAACCACTTTCAGTTTGCCTTCGGCTATCTGTTCCAATAGTTCATAAACTGACAAGTTAAATTGTCCGGCAATTTGCTCAACTCTTTGCCATATCGGAGAACTTACAGTTATTTGATATTCATTTGTTATTGAGTTAGCTTGAGTCATTGCAGTCCTTAAAGCTGACTTAAATAATTGTAGCAAACAGTGCGGAATAATGACGTAAAGGCGATCGCCCTTACATCCCAAATTGTCAAAAAGCACGTAGGTGCAACCAGCCGCAGGCAATGGGCGCAGCATCGCTATGTCTGTAGCAAATCCCCATCAGTCAAAAGTTGACACTACGAAATATTAGTCTAAAAAATACTTGACAGTGAAAATCTAGCGGTGTAGTATATAAGTAGTGCATACAATGAAAAACATGAGACTAAAAAGTTGGGAGTCTCCTCGCAGCGAGGGTAGAAACTCCAAAGGTAAAGGCGGCTCAGCCAGGGCTCGGCAACTCAAAAAGCAACAGCAAACTTTGCGAAAACAGTTAAAAGCTCAACACGATCGACAAAACCACCAACAAAACCACCAACAAAACCATCAAGGGAAGGAAACCGATAATTCCTTCCCTTTTTTTGTATTTTTCCGCTGCTCAATCCCGCTGAATGTTCGGACAAATCGTGCGAGTAATGCTCGCCTGCGATGGTTGCTCTTGCCAGCAGTTGAGAATGCCTTGCAACTCCCTCTTCAAAGTTTCTAAGGCTGCAATTTGCACGGAAATTTCCTCTACCTTAGCCGTGAGATGCTGCTTCGCTTCAGAACAAGGCAACTCCCCCCGATCGCGAACTTGTAAAATATCCTTAATCTCCTGAAGGCTCAAACCCAGAGTTTGAGATCGTTTAATAAACGCCAACCTGTTAAATACCGTTTCGCCAAACAAGCGATAACCAGCGGGCGATCGCTTTACCGCAGGAGACAGCAAGCCCATCTCCTCATAGTAACGAACAGTTTTCACCGACAAACCACTACAGGCAGCTACAGAGCCAATTTTGTACAGTTTCTCGGCAACAGAAATATTCATACACCAAGCATCCAAGATCGAAAGACTTTCTTGCCCTATCTTTTAGTGCCTCAGATCCAGGGAGTCGATCGGCACATCGCCCAGTCACCATTGCCCGGTAATCTTAATAAGGAGGATTTTTTTTAGACACGTTAAGCACGGGCAACTGAGGTCTAGAAGACTGAGGAGGAAGATAGTATTCGGGAGCAGGTGCGGTTTGTTCGGATCCAGAGCGGTAAAATTGCCACCAGCGGAGAGCCATCGCCACCCCAGCGGTGCCAAGCCCAAAAGCCAATAAAGAGCCACTCGCACCGATGCTGCCGATGGCTGCATCGACAACGCCCACTGTCACAACAAAGCTGGTAATTGGTTCTCTACGGTAAGCTGACCTCAAAAGTCGCGTCCACGAAGCATTCATTTGGTTTTACTCTGTTCTATATTTATTTACAAGCTCTAAAACTTAGAGTTGGCGGAACGATCGGGATTTCTAGCTCAAAGACTAGCTTTACCTAAATTAATCTTCTCGCCTGTGGGGAATTGTACGGGAGCGAGGCAAAATTGCCAAGCTAGTCAAATCTAAATGCCACCCCATATACACCTCCAAAAGCCAGCTATTGCATTCGGGAACAGATCTCTCTCGACAGAGAAGTCGCTGGGCTTGTTTCTAATTAATATTTTAATCAATTCCCGAATTTGTCGCGGTCAGCAGAAGTCACACCCGCTGCCGTTCGAGTCAAGACAAAGTGTAAGGCTGACCGCGCCATTGCTAAAATTAGTTGAGACCTAACCAGGACAGCAAGCCCTGGCCTGTGACATACTCGATAATTAAAGTTAGAGAAAAACCGATCATCGCGGCTCGACCGTTAAGGCGTTCCGCGTAGCTATTGAAGCCAAACTTGGGCTGTTCCAGTTTGGGAGTGACGGTGGGTTGTAGTTGTGTCATTGCTTTGGGTACCTGGCGATCGACGCTATTCAAATGTGAAATTCAATGTTAGTTACAAATCTTAAACATTGCTACTTCTATTATAAAGAGGGTTAACCGCCGTCAACCGTCCCGGAAGAGAAAAAACTGCCACCAACTAATGCCAATTAATTATACCCGCTCAAAATATGACTAATCAGTTAGATAACGATAAGCTTCCTGTCGCCGTACAGCGAGTAGCCTTTGCCCTTCGTACAACAGGCTGGGTTTGCTTCTGGGTACAGATAGTGCTAGGGGTGGTAGCGGCGATCATTTTGCTCTTTGCCATCCCCTTCGCCCTCCCCAGGGCTAGCGCCACTGCGGGTTCAAACAGTGCCGGCACAGGCGGCGGCGTATTTTTTGCCATTTGCGGGCTGGCCGTACTCGCTTACAGCGTATATCGCTCTTTCCGCTTCACCCGCTTGTCGAGACAACTGCGATCGCCCGGTAACGCTGTCCGCCCCAAAAAAGCAGACACCATCAAAGAGGTGCGGCTGGCACTGATGAGCAACTTGTCAGGAATGGTGCTGACGCTGATCGGCGCAGAAGCCATCAGCGGCACGCTTTTAGCCAAATCTCTAGCTCAGCCGCAAGCCTTGTTCGGTGCCGCAGTCGATGTGGGCCGATTTATTCAGCCCCTAGATATATTTGTGGTACTCGCCAATACTCACGCCACTGTTGCCCATTTTGTCGGGATTTTCGGGGCTCTGTGGTTGCTCGATCGCATCCACAAGCAATAGTCCTGGGGAATTGGGCATCGGGCATGGGGCATGGGCATGGGGCATCGGGCATCGGGCATGGGGCATGAGCCTTCCCAGGGAACTAGCCCGCGCAGGGCATGGGCATGAGTGGGAATTGGTTATTAGTTATTGGTTATTAGTTATTGGTTATGCGTTATTGGTTATTTGTGAGGGCCTACTAATGCCCTGGGAAGCCCGATGCCCGATGCCCCACGCCCGATGCCCATGCCCGATGCCCGATGCCCCATGCCCCTACCGACATCCGGAATCACTGCCAACCTGTCGAAGAACGTACTCAGATACCTTCTACCAAGACAACATGAATATCATGGCACTGAAACCCGAGGCTTATTTTGGGGTGACAGATCACCCAACTATTGAAATTTCTCAAGAAAGTTTTCGTTCTGTCCTAGGTCAAATAGAAGCTGAACTAGTATGTAGCGACACCTATAGCCAAGCTCTAGCTAGCTTGCAAACAATGTTGGGTGAAGCAGCCTCCGCTGCCGAAATTTTAATTAGAGCAGTTAGCAGAGAAGCCGTCAAGCTCGCATTTGATCGATTTCCCAAACAAAACAAAATTGAACCGCAAGTAGCCCCAGAGAGTTTTACTGCTGTAAGTCCCGCCATTGAGACGGTGACAGAAATTAAAGCATTGGAGCCACCAGTAGCTGTTCCTGTCTTCTATTGGCGCAGCGCTAGTGTGGAAGCGCCGCCCCAAACCGAGTCCGACACAGAAGAAAATGCCGATCGAGACACTGACACTTCTGAAGACAGCAAACAAGCGCCCCAAGACGAAATTAAAGTCGAGTCGGCTCCACCTGCAACTGTCACAGTCCCCGGAAAATCCTTCCCAGGGTTCGGTTTTCCCAAAAAGCCGAAAAAACTCACCAAGGAAGAAGAAGCAGCTTTAGCCGTTCAACAGCGAGAAGAGTGCCTGCGGGAGTTGGGTAGAGAATTGCGTAAGGGACGGCAAATTCGCTCCCTATCCCTGCAGCAACTCCACAGTCAAACTCTCGTGCCGCTGCACCACATCGAATCGATCGAAAATGGGGAACTCGACAAACTGCCCCAAGATATTTACATTAGAGGTTTTATCCGCCGGCTGGGCGACGCCTTGGGACTAGACGGCAGCGCTATGGCGAATGCTTTGCCCAAACCCGCTCCGAGTCCAATTCCCAGTATGAATGTGTCTGTTTCCGACTCCGAGTCAAGCGAAGGCTTTCAAATGCGTCCGGTGCATTTGTACATCGGCTACACCGCTTTGATGGCTGGGGCTGTAGGGGGTTTGGGTTGGCTGTCGCAGCAGCCCGTGGTGCCAGGAGCACAGGCAGTACCTCCAACGCAGGTGACACCGCCAGCCTCAGTTGCACCGGCTCAGAAGACCCCAGAAAAAGCACCTCAACCGGGCTTGAAGAAGTCTAGCAACGGGGGATTGAAGATGGGGGCTGACATGGCGCCGCCGGAGGTGATTTTTGGTTAGTGTGTGTCGGGCGATCGATCGTCCGACCACTCTCTTGGTGCAGGTGAACTCGGAAACCTGGTTTCCGAATTCACCTCCATACGGATACTTGCTTGAAGAAATAAGTCCAGGAGAGCAATTACGGTTGAGATTTTAGTTCAATCCCCCACCTTCATCCATCTGTAGAGTCAAATCTAAAATCTAAAATCTAAAATCTAAAATCTAAAATCTAAAATCTAAAATCGCCAGCCCGTGTACCCAAAGTGATTTTTCAACTGCATCAGGAAACCCGATATGTGCGATAAACTATCTATTTGACCACTCCTAAAAGAGGTTTCCGATAAGATGAGTTCCCCAGCCACCGCTGCTTTCTCCGATCTCGATCCGCTATCGACTCACTCGCCAACAGTCACGAGTTTGGCTGCACCAGACAGTGCTTTGGTAACGGCGGCTCAACTGCCACAAGAATCTTGGACTATAGAAGATAGTGAGAAACTCTACCGAATTCAAGGTTGGGGCGAACCGTATTTTTCGATCAATGCAGCCGGTCACGTTACAGTGTCTCCCAAGGGCGATCGCGGCGGTTCCCTTGATTTGTGCGAACTGGTAGAATCCCTGAAACAGCGAAATTTGGCTTTGCCACTGCTGATTCGATTTTCTGATATTTTGGAAGACCGGATCGAGCGCTTAAATTCGTGTTTTGCCAGAGCGATCGCTCGGTACAATTACAAAAATGTTTATCGCGGTGTCTTTCCCGTAAAATGCAACCAGCACCGACAATTAATTGAAGATTTGGTGCGTTTCGGTCAACCCCATCACTTCGGGCTCGAAGCCGGCTCTAAACCGGAATTAATGATAGCTTTGGCGACCTTAAAAAACCCAGGCGCTTTATTAATTTGTAACGGTTACAAAGACCGCGAATACATCGAAACTGCTATTTTGGCGCAGCGGCTAGGGCAAACTTCCGTAATTGTGCTGGAGCAAATAGAGGAAGTAGAACTCGCAATCGCCGCGAGCAAAGCATTAGGGATTAAACCAATTTTGGGAGTGCGAGCAAAACTCACTACCAAAGGCGTTGGTCGCTGGGGAGGTTCCACGGGCGATCGGGCAAAATTTGGCTTAACAATTCCAGAAATTATGCGTGCAGTCGGCGAACTAGAAAAAGCTGCAATGCTCGATTGTTTGCAGTTACTGCACTTTCACATCGGCTCTCAAATTTCCTCAATTAGTGTCATCAAAGACGCCATTCGAGAAGCCAGCCACATTTATGTAGAATTAGCTAAATTGGGAGCTAATATGAACTACTTGGACGTAGGCGGCGGACTCGGCGTTGACTACGACGGGTCTAAAACAAACTTCCACGCTTCCAAAAACTACAATATGCAAAACTACGCTAACGACGTAGTAGCGGGTGTGAAAGATGCCTGCGACGAGCGCAAAATCCCGGTTCCAATTATCATTAGCGAAAGCGGGCGGGCGATCGCTTCTCACCAATCAGTGTTAGTTTTTGACGTGCTCGGTACTAGCGATGTCCCCAGAGAAGTACCAGAAGCAGTAGATGAAAACGCGCACCAAATTCCGCGCAATCTTTACGAAATTTACCAATCTATCAGTCCCGAAAATTACCAAGAAGTTTATCACGATGCTATCCAATTCAAGGAAGAAGCAGTCAGTTTATTTAACTTAGGCTATTTGGGAATTGCGGAACGGGCGAAAACCGAACAGTTGTACTGGGCTTGCTGCGATAAAATACAGAATATCGCGCGGCTAAAAGAATATGTATCGGATGATTTGGAAGACTTAGAAAAGGTGATGGCGTCTATTTATTACATCAACTTATCTGTTTTCCAGTCAGTACCCGACAGTTGGGCAATTAACCAATTGTTCCCAATTATGCCAATTAACCGACTCGACGAAGAACCAACTCAACGTGGTATTTTAGCCGATCTTACCTGCGACAGCGACGGCAAAATCGACCAATTCATCGATTTGCGAGATGTGAAGTCGGTTTTGGAACTGCATACTCTCAAACCTGGAGAACCTTACTATTTGGCGCTATTTTTGGGAGGTGCTTATCAAGAAATTATGGGCAACCTTCACAACTTATTCGGCGATGCAAATGCAGTTCACATTCAGCTAACACCTTCTGGCTATCATATCGAACACGTTGTGAAAGGAGACACTATGAAAGAAGTCCTCAGCTACGTACAGTATGATTCAGAAAATTTGGTTGAAAGCATTCGCCGTCAGACAGAAGCAGCTTTGCAGCAAAATAAAATTACTCTTTCCGAGGCCCAGCTTTTGCTGCAAAATTACGAGCGGAGTCTCAGCCAATATACTTATCTTCAGTCTTAAAATGTAGGGTGTAACTGAGATGTTGCACCACTGTCAAGAAGCCTTTTATGAACAGGCTTTCCGGCCTGTTCCACAAAGAGTAGATTTTCTTGTGGAACAGGCCGGAAAGCCTGTTAAGCGAGAATGGTGCAAGATTTGAGGTGCAACCTAAGCACATTACCAGAATTAAAAGCTGAGCTTATAAATGTAAAAGTAGGGTGCGCCTAGCGCACCTTACCTTGAGCAATTACCAATTATTCAGGACGGAGAATTTCTGCGATCGCCCGCCGCTCTTCTCCCTGCTGAGTTGGTAAAACTTGGCGAGCGTCAGTAATCAGCCAATCGAGAGCCGCCGCTTGCAAATCGATCGCAGCCCCGGTTTTATCAACGCAGTAGCGCCCGAATACCAGTTTGTCAACCAACCGCACCTCCGGGCCCAAACGGGAATACTCAAAAATCACGCTGTTTTCCACAGTGGCGCCACTGCAAAGCCAACAGTTTGGGCCAATCATTGTCGGGCCGACAATTTTTGCTCCATCCTCAATGATCGTCATCCCACCAATGTAAACAGGCCCAGTAATATCAACCTTATCCCAGTTGACAGCTACATTCAAACCAGCGTAAATGCCGGGGCGCACTTCAATTCCCGGAATCGAAACATTTTTAACTTGTCCCAGCAGCACGCTCTGAATTGCCCGCCAATAGTCAGGAACTTTGCCGATATCCACCCACTCAAAGTCCATGCTAATCCCGTAAAAAGGCGCGCCTTCTGCTACTAGCTTGGGAAATAACTCCGAACCGATATCATATTCCTGACCCGAAGGGATGTATTTGAATATTTCCGGTTCAAAAATATAAATACCAGTGTTAATGTCGGTACTCAGAGCTTCTTCTACAGAAGGTTTTTCTTGGAAAGCTTTAACTTTGCCAGACTCGTCTGTTACCACCACTCCGTAACTGGGAACCTCTTCGCGGGGAACCGATTTCATAACAATAGTAGCGATCGCCCCTTTTTCCCGATGCCACTTCACAGCCGCAGTCAAGTCCAAGTCAATCAAAGCGTCGCCGCACAGTACCACAAAAGTATCATCAAAAAACGGGGAGAAGTCCTGAATCCGCTTCATGCCACCAGCAGAACCCAGAGCCTCTCCAATAAGTTCTCCCTCCTTAATTCGCCCTTCAAAAGAATAGGCAATTTGTACCCCAAACTTTTGACCGTCACGGAAGTAGTTTTCAATCACATCTGCCAAGTGGGAAACATTGACCATAATCTGGTCAAATCCGTGCTGTCGGAGCAATTCAACCAAAAACTCCATCACTGGCTTTTGCAGGATGGGAATCATCGGTTTGGGTATTGTCTGAGTAATGGGACGGACGCGAGTGCCTTTACCGGCCGCCAGAATCATCGCTTTCATTCTTAACTTCCTCAACCCTCTGTTAATTGATATAAACTCAACAATTAGATGCTAGCGATTGCGATCGAATCGATCGAGCGCGGCAAAATCCTGACCTGTTTATAGGCGACATCGTACCAGGCTATCAATGACTCTTCCCTATTTGCTTGATTTAAGAAACCAGGAATCGGGAATCAGCAAAAACTTCGCACTTCCGCTGTCCGCATTCGAGACTCAGCAGCAGAATGTCGGCGAGCGAGGTTCTGTCTGGAATTTTAACCGACGCAGCGGCACAGTTATTAGTTTCGCTTCGCCCGATAACCTAATACCCTGCAAGCTCAAAGCGCGCGGATTTTGAGGTCTTGATAAAACTCCTCTTGAAGCAACTCTACTTTAGACTGAGCCGATAGCAGCAACAACGCCCAAAAAATACCCACACGGTCATGATTTGGCAAGTGAACTTCCCCAGTCGATACCGGGTGTTCTGGGTTGACAGGAGAGTGCAAATCGTTATGATGCCAGAGCTCTAGCAATTTGTCCAAGTCCAGCCAACCCTCGTCAATTTCCGCGCCCCGCTGAGTCAGAAACCGTTCGAGTTCACTAGCAGTTTCTACGAGATTTTCTTGGTGAGCTAGCTCAAAGATAGCCTGTGCCGCTTGCGATCGCATTTTTGAGGTAGGGCGGCGTCGGGGAGTAACTGTCTGCTCCATTGCTGCTTTCATTAGCTGCAACTGCTCAATCAGTTCTGGGAGAGTCACCGGGCGTTTTTGCGGTAGTTGAGCTACACCGCGACGGCGCAATTGTCGCTCTAAATGCTGGGGCAAGTGTCGCCCGCCTGAGTGCTCTGCGTCTTCTACTGCCGGCTCGTCGGCCGAGTCGGGATTCGCGGGGGGTTCGGAGAGGACGATACTTTCTGCTTTGAGCAACACCAGCATTGAAGCGTACAAAAACGCTTGGCCGGAGTGGGACAAATCGGAGAAATCCTTACTCTGATCGGCATCGCAGGCGTTCGTAAGCTTGCTCAGACATCGATCGAACACTTCAATTACCTTAACGTCCCAAGGATCAATTTCTCCCCGTTCGGCTAGGTCAATTAAAATTGCGATCCCCTCAGAAATCGTTTCTAACCCATCTTGGTCTCGGGAAACGGCCATTCGATTTTAGATTTTAGATTTTAGATTTTAGATTTTGCCTCTGGGAAAACGAGAGAGCATATCAAATTAATTGGCGGTTATTTCAGCAGCTTTGGCCTCAATGGCTGCTATTTCTAAACTTATCGGTTCTGCACTTTCTAACAAAGGTTGTTGGCCTTCTACTTCGGCTTTATAGCGTTCAAGATTTTGTTCTAATTCCTGAATCCGCTGCTCTTTTTCGCGAACTTGGCGAATCTCTTGGCGCAACGCGAGGGTTCGCTGCATTCTGGACCACAGACTGAACAGCCACGCTAGTGTTGCCCCTAATCCGGTCGCTACAATTAGTTCTACGCACAGCGGAGCTTTAACTTGGACGCCTTGGATAACTTGAATCGCGACTGGCTCTGTATTTTCGATGCTGAATAATACTAGAGCCAAGCAAATCAGAAAGATGAAGAAGAAATTTAGCGATCGCATTTTCTCTGTTCCTAATTCTCAATTCAGGTTAAGCAAATTATTTACCATTTGTCAACTGTTTTTTTGACAGATGTTATCATTTTCTTTTGATAATATCAAATCCGGTCAATTAACCATAAAATCCGGGGAGGGGCGGGTTTATTGGAGTTCTGAGAATTGATTGAAAATATTAGTTAACCCGCCCCTCTAGGGCATATCCTTTTTAGGTTTGACCGATGTTTTGCGGTTTTTTGCCGATTCCCAGTGCTGGCAATATTTGATATTTCAAAGCAATGCCCGCAGCTACAAATAAGGCAATAATCAGCGCCCCAATTCCTACGGGACTGGGAATCCAGAATATCGCCTCCAAATAGTTAACTTCTCCGGGTTTGAGCTTCCAAACTAACTGTTTTCCTTGCTGATAGCTTTCGGGAACCAGCGCACCGGCGACTGTTTCAATACTTTCGGCGCCCCAAGGCGTGTTCAAGCTAAAGTCAAGCTCCAAAAGTCCCCCCGGACTCAGCAGCAGACTGCCATTAGAAGAAAGCAGTGAAAGAGAGCGCAAATCCAATTCCAAACTCAAGCGATTTCGCAGCACCAATAACAAATTATTCTGCTTGACACTAAGGTGAGATTCAAACTTCGGCAAATCGGTTTCTAGCGGACTTGCGGTCCGATATTTTGTGGTTGGTGTGATCGGATTGTAAAATTGGTTGAACTTGTCTTGCAACTCGGCTCCATTATTGAAAGGAATCCTCACTAGAAGTTCTGTGGGGGAAACCCGTTTAGTTTTTCCGTCCAGCAACCTCACCCGGCTTTCTACGCTTTTCAACCATTCTGCAACAGTTTCGCTGCTGAAGCTCGTCAACCTTTCCCCTAGTTTAATGTGCTGCACGATTTCGCCGCGAGTTTGACTCTCAAAGTTAACCCCAACATCGTACTGAACGCATCCAGTCACTAGAGTTAAAAGGCAAAAAACCAAAGGTAAAAGAAAGAAAAAGTGCTTTCTCTTCTTCCCAGTTCCATCCTTGACATTTGGCTCTTTCATTATAAATTTTTCCCTATTTTTCCCTATTTGCATGAATTAGCAAAGCGTTGAATTGCCAACACTGTTTCTATGTTTGTTTAACTGGTTCCTAGGCTCTGCCTGAGAACCCATGTCCAGAGGCTTTGCCTCGCAAGCTTTCATCCAAATTCGAGGCAAAGCCTCATGATATGTATTACCAGGCAGAGCCTGGTAACGAGTAAAAACGCACTGAACTTATTGCCTCGAAGCTACACCCAACTGTTGAAACAGCATACTTGGCAAATAGGCTGCACCGCCTACCCATTCGGCTTCGCTGCTTAAATCTGCCAAATTTTTAAACGCTTCAAAAATGCTGCCTGCCACCATTGTATTCTTGACGCGACCCACAATTTTGCCTTTTTCTACTTTATAGCCTAAGTCCAAATTGACAGAAAATTCGCCAGCTAACTGATTGGACTGACCGGCACCTAAAACCTGCTCTACTATTAGACCTTCATCCATGCTAGCAATCAAGTCTTGAGTGGCGGTATTTCCTGGGGAAATGCAAAAGTTAGTCAAATCAGGGCCTGGGCGAGACAATCCGCCACGAAAACCGTTGCCGGTTGATTGTACACCGGCGCGAGCGGCCCACCTGCGATCCCAATAAAATCCGGTGACAGTACCTTTGTCTATCAAGACTTTGCGGGTGGTGGGTGTACCTTCGTCGTCAAAGGGACAAGCAGAAGGGCCTAAAGTGGGGTCTTCAAAAAAGGTAAAGCGTTCGTCAAATAAGGTTTCGCCGATTTTGTCGGCTAGGGGAGAGGCTTTTTGAACTACTGCTTGACCTGAAAGGATGGTATCAAAGAGGCCACCGAGGGTGCTAGCGGCGGCATTGGGGGTAAATAATACTGGGTAGGAACCGCTGGTGATGCTGGCTGAATGTTCGGCGAGGCGGTATTTTTCGAGGAGTGATTGGAGGATGCTGTTGGTGTCGAGGGGACGATCGCGCGCTACGTCGTAACTGTATGCTTGCATAAAATCTTCTCCCTTTACCAAATTTCCCGCGATCGAGCCGCTGATTATTTGGCTGCTTCTTTCGGCATACAAATCTTGCGTCGTGGCAATTTTCACCCGACCGCTGCGGACGTGGAAGCCGACATCTACCATAATATCGGGATTGTAGGCGTGAACTTGCTCGATCAGGTTTTTGCCGTTTTCGACTAATTCTTGAGTTGTGGGTGGAGTGTAGGTGGTTTCCGGGCCTTTTAGGTGGAAGCTGGAGGCGAGTTCAAATTCTGCGGGGTCGCCGATTTCGGCTGTTTGAATCGCTGCATCGACTAAATCGTCTATCCGCGTTAAGTCTGTGGAACTGGCAAAACCGATTTTGCCGTTGTAAATTAGCCGGAGTGCTACGCCTTGCATTGCTTTGGTTTGCAGGGATTTGAGGCGATTGTTTTCAAATTCGATCGGGGTGTCTTGACTCGATAGGTAGTATACTTCAGCAGCATCGGCGCGTTGAGATGCCAATTTTAAAATTTGGTCTACGGTTGAATCGCTCACAATAATCGCCTTTCTGGTTTTGTCTTTTTTTTATTTTAGCAATTATCGCTATTCAACTTCTGACTCCTGCCTCATGCTCGATAATTAATCCGTGTATCCGTGTCAAAATCACTGGTGGTGTCTTCCTTATTCCTTCTTCCTAACCTCAGCTACATCCGTTACATCCCTTAAATAATCTGTTGCCGAACTTCCTTCTCCTCTAATTGTAATTCACACTGTTTAAAAACATAGTTAACTGCTGCAAACAGTCGCTCTAAGTCCTGAATTGTATAGAAAAATTTATTTTGAGTAAACATTTCTAATTTCATCTTGCCAAACTGCCACATTGCCCCATTAGAAACAATACCAAAGATAGTTTGTTCGGGTTCATTGTTAAGTCGCTGCACGGCGATCATTTCTGCCAAACACGGCCCCCATCCTTCATCAAATGCGCTCTCTTTCTTGGCTTCAACTAATATGAAATAGGGCTTGTAAAAAACTACTGTGCCAAGGGGGGAGCGCTTCGCCAATATATAATCTGGAATTCCTGACAGATTCTCATTATAGACTAAGGTTAGGTGACTTCAGAGGATAAAATTACTGCGATAATTTTTCCAAACTTCTTTTAATACAGGATAAATGATATTTTCACAAAGGGCGATTTCCGAGTTGTCAAATACTCCCTCATTGAAAATCAATTCTAATTCATTCCGAAAAACGTCGCTGACTGCAAATTCTGTTTCGAGAATGAAATTATCCCGTAGGCAATTAATTTGGAATTCTTTGGCGACCGGGCTGATACTTTTTTGCTAAAAGGCATTGCTTAACTTCTCTCAGTAGGGGTCAGGTGCGCCTCGGCGCACCCTAGAAATAGAGTTTGTGCGAATGAAAAAATGATTAATAACTAAGAAATAATCCGCCTAAAATTAGCCCGATCGCAATTAACGCCACCCAGATAAACCTATTATCTTTCGTATTAACCTGACTCAAATCTACAGGCTCTGGTACGACTGGCTTGGGTTTAGCGTACTTGATATCAGCGTTCGGATTGGCTTGAAAATTAATTGATTGATTTTCATCTAAAGCTGCCAAATCAGGGATTTTCACCATCCATTCAGGAGGAATAGTGAGTTTGGGAGCTTCGAGAATGAACAGCAAGCGCTTTGCTTGTTGGCGGGTTTCTTGGCGGGGATGGCGGGTGAGCGCACGGCAAAGCTCGATCGCCCTTTCTGTATTGCCAGAGGCTTCGTAGGCTGTCACTAGCCACATCTGCACCTCACCGCCCAACCGGGAATTTCGATCGACTAAACCGGTAGCTGTTTCTAAACTCTGCACAGCTTGAGCATACCGGCCACTCTCAAAAGCTACTTGCCCAGCTTGGTACTCAGTTTGAACAATTTCTAACTTTTCTGAAGTCACGAGCACCCACCCAATTCACAAATATTAATTCCCAAATTCCCCAAACGCTAGAATTCGCTGTTGTGTTGCGACATACCCGACTCGTTGTCGCGTTTGGAACCCAGCAAGTCTAAATGGTCTACCTTAATTACCGGCTTCGAGCGATTTGAACCCGTATTGCGATCTTGCCAGCGATCGAACTTCAAAGAGCCTGTTACGCCAATTAGAGAGCCTTTGCGAACGTAGTCAGCCGCAATCTGCGCTGTTTTGCCCCAGATTTCCAGATTAAACCAGTCTGGTTGATCGCTGTTCTTGGTTCTGCGATTCACTGCCAGCGTCAAACTACACTTAACTGTACCCGACTCAAAATACTTAACGTCCGGGTCGCCGCCGACGCGGCCTACTAAAGTCACAACATTAAGACTCATAAACTTTTTTGGGAATGTGGTCGATCGGTGATGTAGTTAAACAGTCCACACGCGTATTTGCCTCCAAACTGAACTTGGAACAACGCTTGTGAGGCTTCATCCTGATTGTACACCCAGTTAGCAGAACATATTGATAGTGGATGATTGGCGAGTCTGCGCTCAACCTGAGCTCGACAATGTACATTTCTGACTAGACTCAGGATGAAAAACGTAATAGAATCCACCTCGGTTACACTTTTGTAACAACATTATTGCACACAATAGTATTTTAGTTTTTGGGGGGGGTACGAATCAGTGGGTCTTCTCAATCGATTTTCGTTATCTAGAGATATGGGTATCGACCTCGGTACTGCTAACACGCTCGTTTATGTATCGGGCAAAGGTATTGTTCTGCAGGAACCTTCTGTAGTGGCGATCGACCAAGATTTAAAAATACCGCTGGCTGTTGGAGAAGAAGCAAAAAAAATGCTCGGCCGCACGCCAGGGAATGTCATAGCACTGCGCCCGCTTCGCGACGGGGTAATTGCAGACTTCGATACGGCAGAACTGATGCTTAAGACTTTTATCCGCAGAGTTCACGAAGGCCGAAGCTTAGTTTCGCCGCGGATAATTATTGGCATCCCCAGCGGTGTCACCGGAGTCGAGAGGCGTGCTGTCATTGAGGCGGCGACTCAGGCCGGTGCTAGAGAAGTACGGTTAATTGATGAACCCATCGCTGCGGCGATCGGGGCTGGACTGCCTGTTGCTGAGGCGACTGGCAATATGATTATAGATATAGGCGGAGGTACGACGGAAGTTGCGGTTTTGAGTTTGCAAGGTACGGTGATCAGTGAGTCTGTGCGGGTAGCCGGCGACGAACTCAATGAGGCGATCGTCCAATACATGAAAAAAGTTCACAATTTGGTCATCGGCGAACGCACTGCTGAAGAAATTAAGATTCAGGTTGGTTCTGCATATCCAACTCCAGAGGATGACGATGTAATGATGGAAGTGCGGGGCTTGCACTTACTGTCGGGTCTGCCGCGAACTGTTACTATCAAAGGCCCAGAAATTCGCGAAAGTATGTCGGAACCGCTTTCAGTAATTGTGGAAGCTGTCAAGCGTACTTTGGAACGCACCCCCCCGGAATTAGCAGCAGATATTATTGACAGGGGAATTATGCTGGCTGGTGGTGGCGCGCTGATGAAAGGTTTAGATACTCTGATCAGTCACGAAACAGGAATTGTCACCCACGTGGCAGCAGATCCGCTGTGCTGTGTGGTTTTGGGAACTGGTAGGGTATTGGAAAACAAACAGTTGGAACGGGTTTTCAGCGGGCAGTCGTCGCGTAATATGTAGTTAAACAATTTGGGATTGTGGATTTAGAAATACGGCTGCAATCTCAAATCTAAAATCCTGACTTAACAATTTTAGATTAGTGAAATTATGCTAAAAAATACATTCCGAAAGTGGTGGGATCTGCGGCTGCAAATTGCTCTTCTAGGTTTAGCTGTAACTGCCGCTTGGGGAGTTAGACAAACACAAGGTGCGGCAGTATTTGAAGTTTACAATTGGGTGACTCGTCCGTTTCACGCCAACGGCTCTGGGCAAGAGGAACTTATCTCGGCGCGCACTCAAGAATTGCAAGCGCAGCTATTAGAATTAGAAAATCAAAATCAGAAGCTAAAAGAGCTTTTAGGTTACGTTTCGGCTAAGAAACCAGCAGGGATTGTCGCTCCTATTGTCGGTCGCAGCGCCGACCACTGGTGGCAGCAAGTAACCTTGGGGCGCGGCAGTAACGATGGCATCAAAACAGATTTTACTGTGATGGGCCCCGGCGGTTTAGTAGGCAGGGTTGTCAGCGTTACTCCTAATACTAGCTTGGTGCTGTTGGTCAGCGACGCTACGAGTCAATTGGGTGTGGGAATTACCCGCAGTCGCCACATGGGTTTTATGCGCGGGAAAGGCGGAAATCAGGCTGTGATGGAGTTTTTTGAGAATGTTCCCAATGTCAAGCCTGGGGATGTGGTTTCAACTTCTTCTTACAGTCAGTTGTTCCCTCCTGGTTTGCCTGTGGGAAAAGTGGTTTCGGTGGATATGAATAAAACTCCGGCTCCAGAAGCTGTGGTTGAGTTCTCTGCACCGATGAATGCTCTGGAGTGGGCGGTGGTTTACCCCCACTCTAAGCAAGTCGAACCAAAGGATTCGCAGAGTCAATCTTCTGCACCATCTGAGGGAGCACAGCAACAATGAAAGCTTTATCTCGGATGTCTTCGCCGCGATCGCGCCAATTTCTCAACTTCGCAGTTACATTTCTATCTGTGATGCTGTGCA
Source organism: Microcoleus sp. Pol8_D6 (assembly GCF_036700965.1). Classification (NCBI taxonomy): domain Bacteria; kingdom Bacillati; phylum Cyanobacteriota; class Cyanophyceae; order Oscillatoriales; family Microcoleaceae; genus Microcoleus; species Microcoleus sp. Pol8_D6. The sequence goes on from NZ_JAUBPW010000074.1 coordinate 28,161, forward strand.
TACTGATATTGCCCACTCGGATGCCGGGAATGGAATTGTTGGGAATTGGGCCGAACTGGCTGTTAATTTGGTTGGTAGCTTGGAGTATTAAGCGGAAACGTACAGTTTGGGGAGCTGCTAGCATGGGCTTGGTTTTGGGGTTTCTTCAAGATGCGATGACGGCTCCTCATCCCTCCCATGCTGTCAGTCTAGTTGTTGTAGGAGTCTTAACAGTTGTTTTGCAGAAAACCTGGTCGATTCCGGTAGATATTGTTGAGAGAGATCCGATTCCGATCGCGTTAATTGTATTTGGGATGGCGGTGGTAGCGGAAACGGTGATGGGGCTGCAATTTTTTGCTATGGGCGATCGGGCTTTACTGGAAATTTGGAGCTATCACCAGCGAGTGGCTTTGTGTTCTGCTATTCTTAGCAGTCTTTGGGCTCCGGTGATTTATTTTCCACTCAATCGCTTGTGGGAAATGACCAGGAATGTAGAAAAACCTTAGTCAGCCATTAGTCCTCAGCCATTGGTCATTAGTCAACAGTTAAGTGTTAACTGTAGTCATTCTACTATTACTTGTTGGCCAGAACCTAATAAGTGATGAACGGCAATAATCAAATCGCTGAGAATGAAATTAGGCTGGTGCTTTTGCAGTTGATAGCGGCTGCGAATTCCGCAGGTAACGGCAATTGTAGGTATTCCCAAGGCTTTTCCTGCGAGGATGTCTGCTTCTGTATCTCCGATCATCCAAGCCGAACCCAGCGATGACTCAAATTCTTCTGCCACTTCAGCCAACAATTCAGTTTTTAAGGCTGTATAGTTGTGATAGGCGGCATCCGCCATCTGAGTTCCGCGAATGCTGGTAAACAGTCTGGCTAAACCGTAATTTTGTAACAGTTGAACGGCTTGATTTCTCGGCCGCAGGGTGACTAAAATCAGCCGCACGCCGCGGGAGTGCAGAAGTCCGATCGCCCATTGCACTCCCGGCTGGATGCGATCTAAGTGCAACAAGTCTGGTTGATTGACAAGGTGACTCACGCATCCTAGAAAAACGTGAATTTCTTCTCCCGACAAGCCGGAACTTTTGGCTATTTCAGTATCGGGCACTCGGTTTTGTTTCATTTGCCAAAACTGCTGTTTGCTGAGGATTTGGAGGTTGAGGTTGATTCCCCTAGTAAGATAAGCTGCTTGAGTGTCGGTCAATCCCTGTTGATAGGTGGCATAGTAGCGATCGGACACATCGACTATGGGCCCGTCTAAATCGCAAAATACCGTCATCCGGGGGGACGAGTCAGCCTCTGATCGTAGCTTGTACTGAAGGTTTTCGGAGTCTTGGGCGACAGCAGTTAACATAAAACGTTAAGTAAATCAAGGGAGTTATACATTTCTCGACTGTAGCAAAAAATGTATAAGTTATAATACAAAAATTTTAATGATTTCATTAAAAAAACCTATTAATTTTTTGAGGATGGGGCTCAAGAAAGGCGATCGAGCAAGCCTGCGGGTCGATAAAATTCAGGGAAAAAGTGATTTTTGTGGCTGTTAATATGTGCTTTAGCCATTAAAGTTTAGAATTGAGTTTTTAGTCTTTTGTAATTTACCCATGCTCAAACAAAGCGATTTTGTTAGGAATTCGGACACTAATCGAGTAGAGGTGCTGTCCGAAGCACTGCCCTACATTCAACACTTTGCCGGTCGCACCATAGTGGTCAAATATGGCGGTGCGGCGATGAAAGATAGCAATCTCAAAGACAAGGTGGTTCGGGATATTGTGCTGCTAGCTTGCGTGGGGATGCGTCCGGTTGTGGTTCACGGCGGCGGCCCAGAAATTAATATTTGGCTGGAAAAACTGGGAATTGAGCCGCAATTCAAGGATGGTTTGAGAGTGACTGATGCGGCGACAATGGAAGTTGTGGAAATGGTTTTGGTGGGCAAAGTAAATAAGGAAATTGTTTCCTTAATCAACCAAGCTGGCGGCAAAGCAGTGGGATTGTGTGGCAAGGATGCCAATCTGATTCAAGCTCGTCCAGATGGCAGGGAAGGAATTGGATTTGTTGGTGAAGTCAGCGGCGTGAAAATCCAGATTTTGGAGTCTTTGGTGAACAGCGGTTATATTCCGGTGGTGTCGAGCGTGGCGGCGGATGAAAAAGGTCAATCTTACAACATTAATGCTGACACGGTGGCTGGAGAAATTGCGGCTGGTTTGGGAGCCGAAAAGTTGATTTTGATGACTGATACTGCGGGAATTTTAGAGGATTATCACAAGCCAGAGAGTCTGATTGCTAAGTTAGATATTCAAGAAGCAAGAGAGTTGGTTGAGTCGGGAGTTGTGTCTGGGGGGATGATTCCGAAAGTTAATTGTTGTGTGCGGAGTTTGGCTCAGGGTGTGAAGGGTGCTCACATTATTGACGGTCGAATTCCTCATGCTTTGCTGCAAGAAATATTTACGGATGCGGGGATTGGGTCGATGATTGTGGCTTCTGAGTTTAGCAGCGCGAACTTAAGGCCTAAGTAAGGGGTAAATCCTAGCGTGGGGAGGGCGGGTGCGTGAAATGGGTAAACTCGCTGAGATCGCGTATATCCTAACTAAACCTGCCCCTAAAAACCTTGAGAAAGTACTTCTGGGAAATTACTTCAACTAATTCTAACCGTTGTTGGATTTCAGCTTTTCTTAAACTATGATCAAACACTTTAGAGCTTTGGATTCTGTTGCAATTCTCAAGCCGATTTCAAATACGCGATTAGCCCTAGTGGAACCAGAATACGCATCTATTTCTAGTTTGCCAGTTGGACTCGTGGGAACTATTGTTGAAGTGTATGATACGGGAAAGGAATGTCAGTATTTAGTGGAGTTTGCTGATAGTCAAGGGAGTGAATATGCTATGGCTATGTTAAAAGCTGATGAAATTTTAGTTTTGCAATATGAAATTGCAGTTGCTTAGTAACTGGAGTTTAGACTAAACAATGGTAGCAGCTAAAACTAGCTGCCTTTTACTAGAAGGCAAGCTGTTACTCAACAACTCAATAGGTAGAAGATTAAACAGCTAATTTGGAAAATTTTTTGCGTTGAGAAACCCGTTTTTTAACAGTGGGATAGTACGGTGCTTTAGTACGTGCCTTTCCTTTTTCCCAACCAGGGGATTTTTCCCTATTTTTAGGCAGTTGAGCCGGAGTACCAATATCAACTAAAATCGACAACATTGATTGGGCAACACGTCCAGGAGTTAAATTGATATGCTTCAGATTGCCAAGGCAGTCGATTCTCGACCACTAAGTCCTTAGCCAGCCAAAGTTGCCAACTCATCAACGGCATTAAATCGCTCCACCGCTCTGATTGTTCGGGAGTTCTTAAGTTTGGTAATGTCCAATGTAATCGTTGCTTAGCAAATCTATACCAATGATCCACTCCAAAACGTCGTAAATACTTAAACCAAACAGTTTCTAATCGTTGCTTAGCAAATCTATACCAATGATCCACTCCAAAACGTCGTAAATACTTAAACCAAACAGTTTCTAAGGGTAGAGTGCGCTCTCCGACCCAAGCCAACCACAAGGGTGGAAACGGCTGACCGCTTGACATGAGATTCATTCTTTCCACAAGGATTAAATTGACTCTCTGTCCTGCACCACGATAAAAATGTAAGTCAAGCCATTGCCTAACTCGGACTTGTCCCAACTGCGGATGTTCGTCAATTTCAATCACAGTATCCGCTTCGAGCCATGTGGTTGGGTCGTTGAGCTTGATTTTTGACCCGTGTTTCCGTGGTCTGCCGCGACCACTATAGGCTGGTGGTGCTGACCTGGGGGGTGACAAAAAGGTCTATGAGATAGACTGTATAAGCCCACATTCCGCAGGTAGCACGAGCGTCCGGGAATTTTTTCAATTGAGATGGCACAGCAGCTCAAGAGAGAAGATAATATTTACGGCAAAGAGCGCCAAAGAATTGGATAATCCACAATCGTTCTTGCGTCAGATTGGTAATGTGCTTGACACTGTTAATTGTCAACAAATGAATCGACATGAAACATTGAAACACCCACCAAGCAAGTTGGTTTGGTTGTAGGCTTACCTACTGGATTATCAATGTTTGTTGAGCCAGAGCGAGAGCATGACGGAGGGAACGTTGACCTAAACTATAAACCAGCAAGCACAAACCCATTAACATTGCTAGCGCAGCTACTCGTTGAGGAGTCTTGAGAAAGACACTAGAAGTAAAGAATAAGGGGTCTTTGAGAAATCGAAAACCTCGCTCCGTCGATTGCTGTGCCTTATATTCTTGCAGAAGCTGGTCATCAGTCAAAACTTGCTCGTCCAAAACATTCGTAGCCAAAAGGAACAATCCAGCGCGTTGCCGTTCGACATCAATGACACTAGCTTTCGGGACAAGTGTGGCAGAGATTTGATAATGTTTCTGACCAACTACATCCTTACGAGGTCTGCCACGTCTGGGATATTCAACTATTTCGATCACTTGCAGGTCGTGCAATTGATGGTAAGGTAACTGTTGCGAGAATATGATCGCAGCAGAAGTGGCATCTGGTTGACAAGCAAACCGTTGACTTTCTAATTGCTTGAGTGCTGAAGTGGCGAGTGTGAAATGTTTGGCTAAGCGTTTCTCCAATTGTTTTAAATCCGATGCCAACCGCATCTGACTCTTAACCACTAACCATCGTTGTGGCACGTCGGCATAACGATTCCCACAAGCAGCAATCTGGTAGTCGGTTAGCTAACTATTCACTAATGCGTCTGGGTGAATCTGCTGCAACAATTCTTTAGCCGAGGACAAGGTAGCAGGGACTCTTGATACCCATCGCAATTGTGCCATCTGTTGCAGATTTACGGAAGTATAGAGAGCAGCATCGGCCACAAACAAGGCATCCATATCCCATTGCTGTCTGAATTCAAGAATCAGTTGGGCAAATAAAGATGAGTCGGTTTCATTACTATCACCCACTCTCAAGTACAAGGGGATGTCTCCATCCCCACTGCACATCAGATCCACCATAAATTGCTTTAAATCGGGGTGGTGATCTCTGGAATAGCCGTAGGTGATGTCAATTGTACTTATACCAGTTTCATAAAATAGTGCTACAGTTAGTAGGTGTCCTTTTTGTGAATTAGTACCCAAATATAAGGAAGAAAA